>NZ_JBBARU010000007.1:0-87926 GCF_040399605.1 Rhodovarius sp.
GGGGTTAGCTCATCTCAATCAGCCAGCCGCATGGGACGACGCCATGCGCAAGAACCCGAAGGCGCGGACCGTGGCTGGGCCGATATTAGGAGTTCCAGTCGTCCGTGCCGCTAACGCCATCGGGCGTATGCGTCCACTCCACCTTCTTGTAAACGAAGGACCAGTCTTCCAGGTGGCTGATGCCATCGTTTTCCGTGCGCAGCGCCATCGGGAAATGCGCCTTGCCATCCACCAGCACGCACTCGCTCCACTTCATGATATAGTAAAGCTCAGCGCGACCGGATGGGTTAGTGCGGCGGAAGTACAGCTCGATGGTCAACTGCTCGCCGTTGCAGATCGCCCACCACAGTAGGGGCGAGGACCTATCCATGTATTTGGTGAAGACTACTGGCTTATGCTGGCGTACGCCGGCGGCCTGCCCAGTCTGCACATTGGTGCCGACATTCACATGGGTGGTGAGCTGCTGGACGATGATCTCGTCTTCATGGCTCTTCTGCGACAACGCGCCGATCGAAGTAGTCGAGGACGCACCGGCAGAGATATCGCCCTGTTTGGCACCGGTGATTTTCATGTAAGCGGGAGTTGGCATGACGGGCTCCAAGGTTCAGCGTGGCGATTTGCTCACGCTTGCACACGAAGTGTCCTGCTACTGGGGGAAATGGCAAATTAGGTTTTGTCGCTTTGCGATGATGCAATGGGAACTTGATAGAAACGGGCGGTGTTGCTACAGCCCGCTCGCCAATTCACTGATAAACCGCGAAACAGGATGTTCGGGGTTGGCCGCGACCAGCACCGTCTCGCTGCCATTGCGCAGCAAATCCTCCGACAGTGGCAGCACGGCAGGCCGAGGCCCTACCCCGGGGGGGGCAAATGTCTGGCGGCCTAGGGGCGCAAACCGGCAGGGGAGCCGAAGCGATTCGCTAACACAGAAAAAAGCCCGAGACGGCTTGGCTTCGTCGCTTCCGGCGGGGGGGGTGGGCTTCGGTCTGGCTGTCATCAGTCATGGTTTATGTGCACTACCTTTCCACCTTAGCTCCACCTCTTACAGTATAACCCCCTGCGACCGTCTCAAGGTCATCCTCGGAAAGCTCATCGCTGGCTTTGGCGGTGCTGGTAGCCTCGGCCTTGGTGTCGCTGGTCTGGGCCACATCCTGCTGGGCTTCATCGCTTCCGGCGGGGAGGGGGACTTCTTTTGTTTCAGGCATGGTCTGTCTTTCAGGATTTTGGGGACAAAGGCTGCGTTTCGATAATTTGAGATTGTCAGGCTTTTGGATGCTTGGGAATCAGAAAGGTGCTGCAAAACCAAGAAACCGATTTTTCATTTCTGCAGGGAAGGAAAGGGCCACGCCCATCGAGTCCCACGGCCCGAGCAATGGCCGGTGTGTCGGTTGTAACACCCAGCTGGACCAGCCCCAGGGAGAGGGCTGCCTGCCGGTATGTGGTGGCATGGTGATGGTTGTGGTTTGCCCTGAGGGCGGCGGTGATGGTGGTGACGGCAGGTGGTGGATAAGAATATGCATCGCGAACCGCGATGAGCGCCTTTTGCGATAATGCCAGCAGGCTTCGGGCATGCCCAAGGCGAAACTGCTCCACCAGGGGCTTTGAGGGGCTGGTCCCTAGCTTCCCACCTATCAACGGCAACGCCGCTGGTGGCCTCCCTCCCACCTGGGTGGGGGCATTCTCCATAAGCACCTTGCTGCCCTCATAGGGATGAACCCGCTTGGGCAAAGATAGCGGTTGTATGCGCTCGGCTTTTCGCCACCAAAATTTTCGGAAAGGGCAACAGCCCAGCCAGAACTCCAGCGAAAACCGCAGCCCTACCTCTGCTCAGCAGGTCCGCTACAGGTCCGCAAAATCTAGGTCCGCAAAATAACTTACGACGAAAAGACCACAACCTATTGAAAAGGTTGGTGGGCGCTCACGGGCTCGAACCGTGGACCCGATGATTAAGAGTCATCTGCTCTACCAACTGAGCTAAGCGCCCGCCGACGCCTGGGTTCTACAGGCTAAGACCGGTTTGTCCAGCCCCCGTCCCCATATCGCCTTTGCACAGGGCGCATGGCAGCCAAGAGATGCAGGGTTCGGCCCAGGCTCTACTCCGTCGCCCAGCGCCGGCGCATCACGCCGCCTTCGTCAAAAGCCTCGAAGACCGGCGCAGCCAGCGTGGCCTGCACATGCAGCACAGCCTCACCGATATTGATGAAGCCATGGCGCAGCCCCGCAGGGATCACCGCCGACTGGCCCGCTTTCAGCGGGTGGCGCCCCTCCCCCAGCGTGATCTCCGCACTGCCCTGCAGCACCGTCAGCACCTCCTCCACCGTGTGGATATGGATGGGCGCGCCGCAGCCTGGGTCACAGAATTGCTCGAAGATGCAAAGCTCGGCAGCACCGGTGACGGCAGAGACCAGCATGCGGGTCGGTACCCCCTCCCGCCACTGCTCGGTAGGCAGGCCTGCATGGTCGAGCAGGCGGCCCGTCATTCTCGCGCCGCGCCGAATTCGGCATCACGATGGACATAGGCCGAGATCAATATGCCAAAACCTATCATGGTGGTGAGCATGGCCGAGCCGCCATGGCTGATCAATGGCAGGGGCACACCGCCCACCGGGATAGAGCCCGTCACCATCGCCACATTGACGAAGATATAGAGAAAGTAGTTGGTCCCCAGGCCAATCCCCAGAAGGCGGCCGAATTGGTGCTTGGCACGCAGCCCAACCAGGAAGCAGAACGCCACCACCAGCATGAGCAGCCCCAAGGTGGTGACGGCCCCGACCAGGCCGAATTCCTCGGCGATCATGGTGAAGATGAAATCGGTCTGCTTCTCGGGCAGGAAGTTCAGGTGTCCCTGGGTGCCCTGCAAAAAACCCTTGCCCCAGAAGCCGCCCGAACCCAGCGCAATCTTGGATTGGATGATGTTATAGCCCGTGCCCAGAGGGTCGCTCTCGGGGTCGAGGAAGGTGTGGATGCGGGCGCGCTGATACTCGCGCAGATTGTCATAGACTATGGGCGCGGCCACAGCCGCAGCGCCACCGGCCAGGGCGAAGTTCCACCACCGCATGCCAGCCGCCCAGAACATCGCCCCCCCCAGCGCCGCAGTGATCATCGAAGTGCCCAAATTGGGCTGTTTGAAAATCAGCGCCACCGGCACCAGCACCGCCACAATGGGCGGGATCAGGAAGATGGGATTGCCCATCCTCTCCCACGAGGCGCGAGAGAACCAGGCTGCCAGCGCCGCCACCAGCATGATCTTCATCAATTCAGAGGGTTGCAGCTGCAGCGGGCCGAGGTCGATCCAGCGCTGCGCACCTTTTCCCACCTCGCCATGCAATGCCACCAGCAGCAGCAGCAGCAGCGCCCCGGCATAGCCCAGCCAGGCCAGCTTCGCGATGAGGCGGATATCCACAAGGCCGATGCACAGCATCATCACCAGGCAAAAACCAAAGCGCAGCGCATGCTTGGTGGCATAAAGATCAGGGTTGCCCGACCCTGCCGAATACAGCGCCACATAGCCAATCGCCCCAATGGCGCAGAGCAGCAGGACGAAACTGTAAGGTATCCGCCACAGCTTCTGGAACACCCCAGCACCACGGTCACCCGTCAGCAGCCGCTTTTCGAAGACCTGCGACATCACCCGCCTCTCCCCTCGGCCATGCGCGGCCCGCTCGGCGCCACGCGAAAGCGGTTGAAGGTATCCACCATGATATCCTTGGCCAGCGGTGCCGCCGCGCCGGAGCCCGACATGCCGTGCTCCACCACCACCGAGACGGCGTATTGCGGATTGTCATAGGGGGCATAGGCCACGAAGAGCGCATGCGGGCGCCACTCCCGCGGCACAGCATTGACATTGTAGCCACGCTCGCGCTGTTCGCGGGAGACGCGGCGGACCTGGGTGGTGCCGGTCTTGCCGGCAATCTGGCCATAGCCCGCCGGCAAGCGGGCGCTGGCCGCGGTGCCACCGGCCTCATTCACCACCGCCCACATGGATTCGCGGATCAGCCGCAGATCACGGTCAGGAATGCCAAGCATGGGCCAATCCTCCGCCCGGCCACCGCGCACCGCCCGGCCGCCAATGCTGCGGGTGAGATGCGGCTGCAACGCCCGCCCAGTCGCCAGACGCGCCGTCATGGTGGCGAGCGAGAGGGGGGTGAGCTGGTAAAATCCCTGGCCGATGCCATGGACGATGGTATCGCCAATATTCCATGGCCGGCCCTGGGCCTCGCGCCATTCGCGCGTTGGCATCAGGCCACGGCGGGTGCCGGGCAATTCCACATCCAGATCCACGCCCATGCCAAAACGCCGGCCCATCGCCGCAATGCGGTTGATGCCCACCCGCCGCGCCATTTCGTAGAAATACACGTCGCAGCTGAGCTTGATGGCGGTACGCATATCCTGCCCGCCATGGCCCGAGCGGTTCCAGCAATGGAAGCGGGTATCGCCGAAATCCAGATGCCCAGGGCAGGAGATGCGCTCGCCTGGGGTCGTCACCCGCGCCTCCAGCGCCGCCAGCGCCACCACCATCTTGAAGGTGGAGCCAGGCGCATAGAGGCCGTTGGTGGCCTTATTAATCAGCGGCGTTGCGCGATTGGCCGTCCATTGCCGCCACTGCGCGCCGGAGACGCCCGAATTGAAGATATTGGGGTCAAAGCTCGGTTGACTGGCCATGGCCAGGACCTCGCCATTACGGGCATCGAGCACCACGACAGAGGTGCCCTCCTCAATCTTGCCGCGCAGCGTCTTCTGCAATTCGGCGTCGATGCTGATCTCGATATCCTGGCCGGCCACACCCTCGCGCCGGTCAAGCTCGCGAATCACCCGGCCAACGGCATTGACCTCGAGTTGCACCGCCCCGGCGCGGCCACGCAATGCCAGGTCATGATACTGCTCGATGCCGGAGCGCCCGACGCGCACGCCGGGCAATTGCAGCAGCGGGTCGCCATCCATGTCGCGCTCGGCCGGCGGCGCCACATAGCCCACCATATGGGCCAGGTGCTCCCCCTCGGGGTAGAGGCGCGTGGTGCCGACATCAATCAGGATGCCGGGCAGGTCGGGCGAATTGACCTCGATGCGGGCCATCTCCTCCCAGGTGAGGAATTCGCGCACAATGGTGGGAACGAAGCGGCGGCGGCGGCGGAGTTCGCGCTCAACCCGCGCCCTCTCATTCTCGGTCAGCGGCACGATCCGCGAAAACGTCTCCAGCGAGGCGGCAATATCCTGGGTCTGCTCAGCCACCAGCAGGACCCGCCAGTTCAGCCGGTTGCCGGCCACCACCTGGCCATTGCGGTCCAGGATGCGCCCGCGCGGCGGGCTCAGCAGGCGGGCAGACAGCCGGTTTTCTTCCGCCAGCGTGGCAAAGCGCGCCCCCTCCTCCACCTGCAGCTTGTGCAGACGGTAGCCCAGAAAGCCAAAGGCGCCGAGTTGAATGCCGCCCAGCACCAGCGCGCGGCGGGTGAAGACGCTGCGCCGCTGCTCCTCCTCGCGCTTCACACCGCGCATCGAGAAGCCACCAATGCCGCGTTCGGATTTTTTCCAGGGCAGCCTCATGCCTCGGCGTTCTGCATCGCGCGGTGGGCCCGGCTCAGCACCCAGGCCAGCATGGGGTAGAGACCCATCGAGATGCCAAGTTGGTGCATGGCCGGGGTTGATGGCGGCAATTGCCAATTCAGCAGCCCGGTCAGCGCCCAGGCCAGGGCTGCGCCTGCCACCGCCACAGCGGCATAGACCAGCCAGACCAGCCAAAAGCTCTGCCGCACCAGCAGGCTGCGAAACCGCATAATGACGCCATGCACCAGCAGCAGCACCAGCACGCCAGAACCCAGTGGCGCCAGCGTCAGCAAATCCTGCGCCAGGCCGATAGCGAATATCGCAGGCGGGGGCATCGCGCTGGGCCGAAAGATCGTCCAGAAAAACACCGAAGGCAGGCATACCGCCATCACCAGCCCCGGCGCCCCCACCGGCACCGCCGCGAGCACGATCAAGCCCAGCGTGACAAGGGAGGGGAATGCGCCACGCAATATGGCGTCAATGCGCCGCAGCAGCCCGGCCGGCGGCTCGGTCCTGCCGCGGATCGGGGGTTTCATCGCCGGCCGCGCGGCTCGGGGCGGGCGACGGATTCGGGAGGCAGAATCCCGGTGAGACCAAAATCGAACAGGCGGACAACATCCAGCCGGTCAAGCCGGGCAAAGAGTTCCACCTCCGGCGCGCCACTATCGGACCAGCGGACAACGCCCACCGGCAAACCGGAGGGGAATGCGCCGGCCTCGGCGCTGGTCACCACCCGGTCACCCTCGCGCGGGGCCTGGCCTTCCGGCCAATGCTGCAGCCGGGGGCGGGCGGCATTATTGCCCACCATGATGGCACGCGCCCGGCTATTCTCCAGCGTGATGGGAATGCGGGAATTGATGTCAGTGGCCAGCAGCACACGGGCGGAGCGGCTGCCCACCTCGGTCACCCGGCCGACGAAGCCGCGCTCGTCCAGCGCCACCTGGCCTTTTCTGGCGGGCATCGCGACTGCGGTGGCCAGCAGCACGGCACGGGCATAGGTGCCACCGCCATCCGCCACCACGCGGGCGGTGAAGAAATTCGGCGCCGGGTCCGGCACCCAGGCCAATTGCCGCCGCAGCAGGGCGTTTTCAGATTCCAGCGCCAGGGCGGTGGCCTGCCAGCGATGCAGCCGGTCATTCTCCTCCCGCAGGCGGGCATTCTCGGCGCGTATATTCCACAGCGCCTCTGCCTCGCGCACGGCATTATTCACCGCCCCCACCGGCTCCTGCACCACGGACCAAACCGGCATCAGCGCATCGGCCAGCACCATGCGGGCCCGCTCGACCAGCAGGGTATCCGCCTTGCCCAGCAGCATCACGCCGAACGCCGCGGCGATCAGCATCGGCAGGGACAGCCGCGCCAGGGCCTGGCGCAAAGGGATGCTGAGTCGGAGCATAGGCCTACCCGCTCTGAGAGTTCATGAACCTCAATACATGCTCGTCAGCACTTGGCGAAGCCGCTTGATCTCCTCCAGCGCCCGCCCCGTGCCCAGGGCCACACAATTCAGCGGCTCCTCTGCCACAACAACGGGCAGCCCTGTCGCATCACGCAGCACCTCATCGAGGCGATAGAGCAGCGCGCCACCGCCGGTGAGCACGATGCCCTTATCGACGATATCGGCCGCGAGTTCAGGCGGGGTGTTCTCAAGCGCGACCTTGACCGCTTCGACGATATTGGTCACCGGCTCGCTCAGGGCGAAGGCAATCTCGCGCTGGCTGACAACCACCTCACGCGGGACGCCATTCATTAGGTCGCGGCCCTTAACCTCGGTCATCCTGCCCTCGCCCTCATCATCGGGGGCGGTGGCGGCGCCGATCTCCATCTTGATCCGCTCGGCCGAGCTTTCACCGATCAACAGGTTATGCGTCCGACGAATATAGCTGATGACGGCCTCGTCCATCTTGTCGCCACCCACGCGCACCGAGCGGGCATAGACGATGCCGCCGAGCGAGATGACGGCCACTTCCGTGGTGCCGCCGCCGATATCGACGACCATGGAGCCCGAAGGCTCGGTCACCGGCAGGCCAGCGCCTATCGCCGCCGCCATCGGCTCCTCGATCAGCAGCACTTTCCGCGCCCCGGCCGATTCAGCCGATTCCTGGATGGCACGCCGCTCCACCGCCGTGCTGCCAGAGGGCACGCAGACAATGATGAGCGGTGAGGCAAAGGAGCGGCGATTATGCACTTTGCGGATGAAATGCTTGATCATTTCCTCCGCCACCTCGAAATCGGCGATCACGCCATCGCGCAGCGGGCGAATGGCGGCGATATTTCCCGGCGTGCGGCCGAGCATCAGCTTGGCCTCATCACCCACCGCAAGCACCTGCTTGCGGCCGCGGATATCGGCGATGGCCACCACAGAGGGCTCGTTCAACACGATGCCGCGACCTTTGACGTAGACGAGAGTATTCGCCGTTCCGAGGTCGATGGCCATGTCGGCGGAGAGAAAGCCGAACAGGCGAGAAAACATGAAGGCAACCTTCCAGCCAAAGGGATCGATCAAGCGATCGACCAGGGGGTCGTCGGGAACTTCGGATCTGGGATGGGTTAGACCGATGCTGGCCCACACTCAAGGCCTGGGGGCGCGGGAGGGGGAAAATGCCCCCAGCCCGCCGGCGCCGCCGCCGCCCTCAATGGGTGGCGAGGGCGGTGGTGAACCATGGGCAATCGGCCACATAGACCGGCGCGCGCAGGCCCTTCGCCGCGGCATCCAGGCGCAACTGCCGCATCGCCTGGCGCGGGCCATCCGGCAGGCTCAGCCTTTCATGGCCCCAAAGGCTTGGCCCATCATGGAATTCGCTGGCCTGCCAGTTCGGCGGGTCGATCACCCGCCCGCCCCAACCATACTCGACGAAAAAGCCCGAGGGGGTGTTCACGTAGAAGCTGGTCATATGGTCATTGGTGTGGCGGCCGAGGGTATAGGCGATGCGCCCGGGCTGCAGCTGCGCCAGATCATAGCCCTGGCCCACATCATCGAGGCAGCCGAGTTCAACCATGAAATGATGCAGCCCGGCCTGGCCGGAGCCCACCATGGCAAAGGAATGGTGCCGGCCATTCACATGGAAGAAATACAGCGGATAGGGCGTGAGCCCATAATCGCTCACCGCGAAGCCCAGCACATCGCGGTAAAAGTGCAGCAGCATATTGGCATCCGCCACATGCAGCACGGCATGGCCCATGCCCAAAGGTCCGGTATTGAAGCCCGAGATCGGCCGGCCCGGGGTGAAGGGCGTCTGGGCCAGATGCGCCCCGGTGAAGATTTCCAGCCGATTGCCGGCGGGGTCATGGAAATAAGCCATTTCGATGACATGCCGCTCGGCGGCGTGGCCGCGCTGGACCCGCACCCCCTTGGCTTCGAGATCGGCGATGGTGGCGGCGAAATCATCCACCTCCCAGCCCATGAAATGCAGACCATCGCTGGCTTCGGGCGTGACGATCAGGCGCTGGGCACGGTCATCCATGCGAAAGAGGCTGGTGCCGCCGCCGCTATCAACCTGCTGCATTCCCAGAAATTTGCCGGCAAAATCCGGCCATTCCTCCGGCTTGGTGGCCCGGATGCCGATATAGCCCAATGCGGTGATCATGCTGCCTGCTCCAGCCTGTTGCGAGGAATATCATGGCCCAAGATTGCCGGCAGCGTGCCATCGGGGCCGAGACGGGTGAGAAGCGACATAGGGTTTCCGTTTCAGAGCAGCGTTGCGAGTTCGGCAGGCGTTCGGGCAAAGGCCACGACCTGGCGGTCAGGCCGCATCAGCGCCGCTAGAGCCTGATGCGTGGCGAGAAAAGCTTCAAGAGCAGGGTCAGAGACCAGCACGGCGCCGCGACCATCCAGCGCGGTGGTATCCGCCATGTCGCCGCGCAGCAGCACGGCGTGGCGGGGGCCAATCCGCTCATCCAGCAAGCTGCCGTCAGACAGGCGCGGCTGTGGGGCCGGCCGACCCAATGGCGCGGTAAAGCCGCCCAGGGCGGGGGCGATGCTCGCCATCTTCACCGGCCCCGCAGGCGCCTCGCCCAGCGCCGGCGCCATGGCGCGGGTATTGATCAGCCCGCCCAGCCGCATCGCGGCCTCGATATAGGCGCGCGCATGCGGGGCGCGTTCCGCCTGATAGGTATCGAGCAGCGCCGCATTAGCGCCGCGCAGCACCGCCACCAGCTTCCAGCCCAGATTGGCCACATCGCGAATCCCCGCGCACATGCCCTGGCCCATGAAGGGCGGCGTGAGATGGGCGGCGTCGCCGGCAATCAGCAGCCGCCCCTCCCGCCATTTGCGGGCCACCGCCGAGCGGAAGGTGTAGATGGCGGCACGCTCCAAAATGGCATCCTCGGGGGTGATCCAGCGCGCCAGCAAGGGCCATGGGTCGCTCGGCGCCTCGCCCGGATGCAGGGCAATCTCCCAGCGGCGGCGTTCGCCCACGCCGCGCACATAGGTTGCCGGCCTCGCCGGGTCGCAATGCTGGATGGAATGGTCACCCAAATCAGGGCGCGGGCGCTTGAGGATGAGGTCAGTCACCAGCCAAGGCTCCGCAAAGCCCAGATCCTCGAAACCCTCGCCAATCGAGGCCCGGGTGAGAGAATGGGCGCCATCGCAGCCCACCACCCATCTGGCCTGCAAGGGCCCGGCCGAGGTTTCCAGCGCGCCCTCAGCATTCATCGCCCTCACCTGGGTGCGGGCGCGGAGCTGCACATTGCCAAACCGCGCCACACCCGCCCGCAGCGCATCCTCCAGCGCCGGCTGATGAAAACGATAGGAGGCCTGCCAGCCCTGCGGCCCAATGCCAACGGGGCGCGACCAATCCAGCAGCAGCCGGCCCTCAGCATCGACAAATTTCATCCCCGGCGAGGTGATGGTGAGCGGCAGGATGGCCTCGGCCAGGCCCAGCCCCTGGAAGACGCGCATCACCTCATCATCGAAATGCACCGCGCGCGGCAGGTGATAGGCGGCCGCCTCGCGCTCCAGCACCACCACATCGAGCCCCGCCTGGCCCAGAATATTGGCCAAGGTGGCACCCACCGGGCCATAGCCGATGATAGCGACGTCGTGCATGTTTCCTCCCCGACGCTGAGCATGCAGCGGCGAGGGCGCGAGCGCAAAGAATTTGGCCAAGATCGCCCCGCCGCGGGCTGTGCCAAAAAAGGGAGAGACGTGATGCTGCGATTGGATGGAAAAGTGGCCTTTGTGTCAGGCGCGGGCTCGGTGGGCCCGGGCTGGGGCAATGGCCGGGCCACAGCGGTGCTGCTGGCACGGCAGGGTGCGAAGCTGTTCTGCACCGATTTCTCCCGCGAGGGGCTGGATGAAACCCAGCGTCTGCTAGCGGCTGAGGGCCTGTCAGCCACCGCCCATATTTGCGACGCCACCGACAGCGCGGCCATGGCCGAGGCGATGGCCGAATGCGCCCGGGTCTTTGGTGGGCTGGACCTTTTGGTGAACAATGTCGGCGGCAGCGCGCCCGGCGGGGCCGAGGATATGGCCGAGGAGATTTTCGACCGGCAATTGCAGCAAAACCTGAAAACCGCCTTCCTGGGCTGCAAGCACGCCATACCCTTGATGCGGGCGCGCGGCGGCGGGGCGATTGTGAACCTCGCCTCCATCGCCGCGCTGCGGGTTTCAGCAACGCGCCCGCATGTTGGCTATACCGCCTCGAAAATGGCGGTGATCGGGCTCTCCCGCTCGGTGGCTATCCGCCACGCCAAGGAAAAAATCCGCTGCAACACGGTCATCCCCGGCCTGATGCACACACCGCTGGTGGAACACCGCCTGGTGCCGCAACTCGGCGCCAATGACGCGGCGGAGTTGATCGCCAAGCGTCACGCCATGGTGCCGATGGGCCATATGGGTGATGGCTGGGATGTGGCGCATGCCGCGCTGTTTCTGCTGAGCGATGAAGCGCGGTTTATTACGGCGACGGAGATTTTGGTGGATGGCGGCGCCGCGGCCGCCGGCGGCACATGAAAAAGCCGGCGGGGTCTCCCCCGCCGGCCGTTAGGCGCTTCAATGCGCCAGCATCGCCAACAGCAACAGTGCCACGATGTTGGTGATCTTGATCATCGGGTTCACCGCCGGGCCCGAGGTGTCCTTATAAGGGTCACCCACCGTGTCACCCGTCACGGCGGCTTTATGGGCATCGCTGCCTTTGCCGCCGTAATGGCCTTCCTCGATGTATTTCTTCGCATTATCCCAGGCGCCGCCGCCCGTGGTCATGGAGACGGCGACGAAGAAGCCGGTCACGATCACGCCCAGCAGCATGGCCCCCAGCGCCGAGAAGGCAGCACCCTTGCCGGCAATGGCATAGACCACGAAGTAGCAGACAATGGGCGAGAGAACCGGCAGCAGTGAGGGGATGATCATCTCCTTGATGGCCGATTTGGTCAGCATATCCACCGCGCGGCCGTAATCCGGCTTCTCGGTGCCCAACATGATGCCGGGCTTTTCCTTGAATTGCCGGCGCACTTCCTCAACCACGCTCTGCGCCGCGCGGCCCACCGCCGTCATGGCCATGCCACCGAAGAGATAAGGCAGCATGCCACCAAATAGCAGGCCGACCACGACATAGGGGTTGGCCAGGCTAAAATCGATCGCCGTCATCCCGGCAAAATACGGGAACTGCGCCGAATTGGTGATGAAGTAGTTGAGGTCCTGCGTGTATGCCGCGAATAGCACCACCGCACCCAGCGCAGCCGAGCCAATGGCATAGCCCTTAGTCACTGCCTTGGTGGTATTGCCCACCGCGTCCAGCGCATCGGTTGTCACCCGGGTTTCGGGCGGCAGCCCCGCCATCTCGGCGATGCCGCCGGCATTATCCGTCACCGGGCCGAAAGCATCCAAGGCCACGATCATGCCGGCCAGCGCCAGCATCGTGGTTGTGGCAATGGCCACGCCGTACAGCCCCGCCAGCGAATAGGTGCTGATGATGCCGAAGATGATGATCAGCGCGGGTATCGCCGTGCTCTCCATCGAGACGGCAAGGCCGCGGATCACATTGGTGCCGTGGCCGGTCTGCGAGGCCTCGGCAATGCTCTTCACCGGGCGGAACTGGGTGCCGGTATAGTATTCGGTGATCATGACGATCATCGCGGTAACCGCGAGGCCCACGGCGCCGCAGAGGAACATGCTAAAGGCCCCAAACGTGGAGCCCCCCACCGTCACCGAGCCAAAGCCGAAGACGATGAAGCTGAGCGGCAGCAGCGCCGCCAGCGAGAGCCCGCCGGTCACGATCAGGCCGCGATACATCGCACCCATGATCGAGTTATTCGCCGGCAGCTTCACAAAATAGGTGCCGACGATCGAGGTGATGACGCAGACCGCACCGATCAGCAGTGGGAAGAGCATCGCCCCCGCCCGGCCAGCATCGGGGAATGTGATGGCGGCCAGCACCATCGTCGCCACCATGGTCACTGCATAGGTCTCGAACAGATCGGCCGCCATGCCGGCGCAATCACCAACATTATCGCCCACATTATCGGCAATGGTGGCGGGGTTGCGGGGGTCATCCTCGGGGATGCCAGCTTCGACCTTGCCCACCATATCGCCGCCGACATCCGCACCCTTGGTGAAAATGCCGCCGCCCAGCCGGGCAAAAATCGAAATCAGCGAGGCACCGAAGCCTAGCGCCACCAGGCTGTCGATCACGGTACGGGAATTGATCTCATGCCCGCCCACGCAGACGAGAGCAAAGAAATACACCGCCACCCCAAGAAGCGCGAGGCCAGCCACCAGCATGCCGGTGATGGCGCCCGACTTGAAGGCAAGGTCCAGCCCCGCGGCCAGGCCATGGGTAGAGGCCTCGGCCGTGCGCACATTGGCCCGGACCGAGACGTTCATCCCGATAAAGCCCGCCAGGCCCGACAGCACGGCCCCGATGAGGAAGCCCACCGCCACGGCGGCGCCCAGCACCAGGAAAATGCCGATGAACAGCACCATCCCCACGGCCGCGATGGTGATATATTGCCGCTTCAAATAGGCCGAGGCGCCTTCCTGGATCGCCTGGGCGATCTCCTGCATGCGGGCATTGCCCGCCGGCCTTGCCATGATGTCCTTCGTGGTGATCCAGCCATAGGCGAGCGAAGTTGCCCCCAGCAGGATGACCAGCAACAAAGTCACTGCGATCACTTAATGCTCTCCCTTCCGTTTTTTGTTCCGGCCCGGTCTTAGTCCGCGCCGCTCGGATGATCGAAGTAAGGCAGAGCTTTACCGCCACTGCAACCAATACAATGGCTGGACGCCGCAGCGCCCGCGTGCCACGCCGTTGGCTGTGAGACGTTTTCGTGATCCCGCCCTGGCCCTTGGCCTCTTCCTGGCCGTGGCGCCGATAGCCGCCGTGCTGCAATACCGCGCCCTGGCGCCGCTGGCGCTGGCCGCTTTGGCAGGGGCCGCGCTTGCCAGCACCCGGCCCCGGCAGCCTGGATTGGTCATATCGCTCGCGCTCGCCTTAATGGCCTGGGGCATGGTCTCGGCGCTTTGGGCGGTGGAGCCGGGGCGCAGCCTTTTTGAGGGTGCGCGCATGGCAGCTTTGGTGTTGCTGGCCGCCGCCGCCGGCCAGGCCCTGGAATCGGGCCCGCCACGGCGCCTTTCGCCCTGGCTGCTGGGCGGGCTGCTGCTCGGCGCCATCCTCGCCATTGCCGACCAGCAAAGCGGCCATTGGCTGCGCGCCATGGTGCGGGGCCGGCGCGAATGGGATGTGGTGATGGGGTTTGGCCTGAAGCCCGCAGCCACCGTGCTGGCGCTGCTGCTGCCGCTGGCCCTGGCACTGCCCATTGGCCGGGCCTGGAAGGCGCTGGCCCTGGTCCTCGCCCTGGCCGGAATTTTCGGCATGCCGGCGCAATCGGCCAAGATCGGCGTGGTGGTGGGGCTGGCAGCTTTTGTGCTGGTATGGCTGGGCGGGCGGCTAGCGGCGCGCGGCATCGCACTCGCCGCAGCTTTGGGCGTGCTGCTCACGCCCCTGCTGCTGGGGGCCATCCTGGCCCGCAACCCCGATGTCTCCGCCATGCAGGGCAGTGCCGCGCATCGGGTCATGATCTGGGATTTCACCCTCGCCCGCATTGCCGAACGGCCAATCCTGGGTTGGGGCATGGAGGCGGCGCGGGCCATCCCCGGCGGCGAGGCGCAAATCGCCGCCGAGGCGCTGCAGCGCTTCGGCCTGGGCAGCCAGCGTGAATGGTTCGAGGCGGTGCGCGCCCAACGCCTGCCTTTGCACACCCATAACGGCGCCTTGCAAATCTGGCTGGAACTCGGCCTGGTGGGTGCGCTGCTGGCCACCGCCGTGGTGCTGGCGCTGGGCTGGCAGGCCACCAGCCCGGGCAGCGCCGGGGCCTTCGCCTGCGCCATCGCCATAGCCTCGCTGAGCTATGGCGTTTGGCAGGGCTGGTGGCTCTGCCTGCTGGCTATGCTGGCGCTGGTGTCACGGCAACTGACGCGGGAACCCCCGCCTCGCTGAGGGCGGCGGCCTGACGCTCGGCCAGCTTCTCTTCCGAGAAGCCATCAATCAGCTCATTGAACATGCGGTGCCAGTTCTGCTCCGCCCGCAGGCGGGAGAAAGCGGAACCCAGGCCAATCGCCGCGCGGTCCATCAGCGGGAATTCCCGCGGAATGCGCACGCTCTTGCCGGTGCGGGCACTCTCTTCCTTCAGGCCCTTATGCACGCTCTCCGCCACCCGGCGGCCCTGTTGCAAATCGTCGAGGTTCTGAATGGGGCGCACCCGATCATCGATCAGCGGCTCATAGAGGAATTCGGCCCAGCGCTTCAGGTGGCCCATCATCTCCTTGGACAGATCGCGGAACCCCCATTCCTCGAAGGCGTGGCGGGCCTTTTCCTCATCATGGTCGCGCACGGCCTCAAACAGACGAATCACCCCGCCAATGAAATGCGGCGCGAAGACGCGGATGGTGCCGAAATCCAGCAGATTGATGCCGCCGGCATCATCGCCCTCAGGCTTGCGGACCAGGTAATTGCCCAGATGCGGGTCACCATGGATGACACCGAAATTATACAAGGGCTGATACCAGGCCCGGAAAAGCCCGGCGGCGTAGATATTGCGCTCCTCCATCGGCGGGTTTTCCTCCAGCCGCTTCATCAAGGCGCGGCCGGGCAGCCAGGTCATGGTCAGAAGGCGGCGGGTGGTCAGTTCCTCGATCGGCCGCGGCACCTGCACCAGGGGGTTGCTGCCCAGCATGATGGCATAGAGGCGCTGCTGTGCGGCCTCACGCGTGTAATCCAGCTCCTCACGCAGGCGGTCGCGCAGCTCTTCATAGACATCGCCATTCTCCAGCGTGCGGTCCATACGCTGATACAGGCTCATGCCGATCTTCAGCTGCTTGAGGTCCGCCTCAACCACGCTGGCCATATCGGGGTATTGCAGCTTGCAGGCGACTTCGCGGCCATCATGCAGCCTCGCGCGGTGCACCTGGCCGAGCGAAGCGGCGGCTGCCGCCTCGGGGGCGAATTCGGCGAAGCGGCTTTGCCATTGCGGCCCGAGTTCCGCGGTCATCCGCCGCTTGACGAAGGCCCAGCCCATCGGCGGGGCGTTGGATTGCAGCGTGGCGAGTTCGGCGGCGTATTCCTCCGGCAGCATATCGGGCACGGTGGAGAGGAACTGCGCCACCTTCATCATCGGCCCCTTCAGCCCGCCCAGAATGGCCTTAAGGTCATTGGCATGGGCCGATTTATCGGTCTTGATGCCCAGATAGCGCTGGCCCGCCACCCGCGCGGCAATGCCGGTGACGGCGCCCGAGGTGCGCGCCATGCGGCGGATTTCGCCAAAGAAAGTATTATCAGCCACCGGCATGTTCCAATTCGTCAATGAAGCCCGCGATCACATCGAGGCCGCGCTGCCAGAATGCCGGGTCGGAGGCATCGAGACCGAAGGGGGCCAGAAGCTCCTTGTGGCGCAGCGTGCCGCCAGCGCGCAGCAATTGGAGGTATTTTTCCTCAAAACCCGCCACCTTGCCGTCCTGGAACACGCCATAAAGCGCATTCACCAGGCAATCGCCAAAGGCATAGGCATAGACATAGAAGGGTGAGTGGACGAAATGCGGGATATAGGCCCAGTAGCAGGCATAATCCGGCGTGAACTCAAAGGCCGGGCCCAGGCTCTCAGTCTGCACCTGCATCCATAATTCGCCAATCGCCTCGGCCGAGAGTTCGCCCTGGCGGCGGGCATCATGCAGCAATGTCTCGAAACGGTAGAAGGCGATCTGACGGACCACCGTGTTCAGCATATCCTCCACCTTGCCAGCCAATAGCAGCCGGCGGCGTGCCGGATCCTTTTCGGCATCTAGCATCGCCCGAAAGGTCAGCATCTCGCCAAACACGCTGGCGGTCTCAGCCAGGGTGAGCGGCGTGGAGGACATCAGATAGCCCTGCTCCGCCGCCAGGCGCTGATGCACGCCATGGCCCAGCTCATGCGCCAGCGTCATCACATCGCGCGCCTTGCCATGATAATTCAGCAGCAGATAAGGGTGGGCGGCAGGCACGGTGGGGTGGGCAAAGGCGCCCGATGCCTTGCCCGGCCGCAAGGCCGCGTCGATCCAGGGTTTTTCGAAGAAGGGATCGGCCATCTCAGCCAGTTTCGGCGAAAACCCGGCATAAGCGGCGCGCACCTGGGCCACGGCATCGGGCCAGGCGATGGTGCTGTCGGCATCGCTGGGCAGCGGCGCATTGCGGTCCCAATGCTGCAGCTTTTCCAGCCCCAGCCATTTTGCCTTCATGGCGTAGTAGCGGTGCGACAGCTTGGGAAAACTGGCGCGCACCGCCTCCACCAGCGCATCCACCACCTCATCCTCAACCATATTGGAGAGGTTGCGGGCCGAGGCCGGGCGCTTGTAGCGGCGCCAATTGTCCATCACCTCCTTGTCCTTGGCCAAGGTGTTGGTGATGAGACCAAAAAGCCGGATGCGGGACTGGAAGGCGTCAGACACACCCTGCGCCGCCGCCTGGCGCTTCGCCCGATCCCGGTCAGAAAGCTGGTTGAGCGCAGCGCTGACGGACACCTCCTGGCCCGCCACCGGCACGGTCATATTGGCCATGGTCTCGTCGAAAAGGCGGTTCCAGGCGGCGCGGCCAGTCACTTCCTTTTCATGCAGCAGGCGTTCCATCTCGTCGGAGAGTTGATGCTCGCGCCAGACCCGCAGGTCACGCAGCCAGGGCCGGTAGCGGGCGAGTGCTGTCGAAGCCGCCATTTTCGCCTCCAGCGCCGCCTGCTCCAGCCGGTTCAATTCCAGCGTAAAGAAGACGAGGTGGCTGCTGATCGCCGTCACCCGCTCCTGCATGGTCTGATAGAAGCGGCCATTGGCGCTGTCCTGCGCATTGCCGGCGAAGATCAGGCTGGCAAAGCTCATGGCCCGGCCGAGGATTTCCTCGATCCGCTCATATTCGGCGATGGCAGCCGCCAGACCATCGCCCGAAAGCGTCTCCAGCCGGCCATTATGCTTGATATTGAATGCACTGGCGGCACTCTCCGCACCAGTGAGATCGGCCTCAAGCCCAGGGTCATCCTGGCCCTTATAGAGGTCGGCCAGGTCCCAACTGGGCAGTTCTGGCGCGGCCTCCGCGGCGTCCAGCGGCGAGCGGAGGATGGATGGGGGGCCTGGGCGGTGATGCATTGCTCTCATATATGGGGAAAAATGCCCTGGCCAAGCCGCTAGCGGGAGGAGATCACGAAATGAACCAGGAAAGCCGCGTCGAGGGCGAATGGCAAAGCTTGCCCGCCATGATGCTAAGGCTGGCGGCAACCTGGCCCAACCGTGTCCTGGCGCGGCATTGGCAGGGTGGCGCCTGGCGCGAGACCCTATGGGGCGATTTCGCCATCCAGGTGGCCCAGGCCGCCGCCGGGCTGCGCGCCCTGGGCGTCATGCCCGGTGACAGGGTGATGCTGGTCAGTGAAAACAGGCCGGAATTCATGATCGCCGATAATGCAATCATGTCCATCGGCGCCATCACCGTGCCCACCTATACCACCAATACCCTGGCTGACCACGCGCATGTGCTGCGCGATTGCGGCGCGCGGGTGGCCATCACCAGCCAGCGCGCATTGGCCGAGCGGGTGATGCAGGCCGCCGCCGAGGTGGCGGGGCTGGATGCGCTGATATGCATGGACGCGGCCCCACCAAGCGCCGCCGGCACCCAGGCGGTGCTGTGGTCGCAGCTTTTGGTGGCGGAGGCCGACCCGGCCATGCTTTTGGCCGAGGTGGAGCATATACCCGCCGGCAGGCTGGCCTGTCTGATCTATACCTCCGGCACCGGCGGCGCGCCCAAGGGGGTCATGCTGCCGCATCGCGCCATGCTCTCCAACGCCACCGGCGCCACGCCCCTGCTCTCCCGCCTGCAACTCCAGGGCGAGCGCTACCTCTCCTTTTTGCCGATGTCGCATAGCTATGAGCACACGGTGGGGGGCTTCCTGCTGCCGAAAATGGGCATGGAAGTGGTATTTTCCCGCGGCGCCGACCGTATCGGCGCCGAGATGACACAATTCCAGCCCGCCATCATCACCGCCGTGCCGCGGCTCTTCGAGGTGCTGCGGGCGCGGATCGAGGCGCAGTTGGAAAAGGATGGCGGGCTGAAGCAGGCGCTGTTCCGCCGCGCGCTGGCGCTGGGGCTGCGCCGGCTGGATGGCCCGGCCCTCGGCCCGCTGGAGCGCATTCAGCTTATGATCCTCGACCGGCTGGTGGGCGAAAAGATCCGCGCCCGCTTTGGCGGACGCATCAAAGGAATGATCTCGGGCGGCGCGCGGCTCGACCCCGATCTATCAGGCTTCTTCCTCGCCCTCGGCCTGCCGGTGATCCAGGGCTATGGCCAGAGCGAGGCCGGCCCGGTGGTGAGCGTGAACCTGCCCTGGTTCAATGACCGCCACACTGTGGGCCCGCCGCTGCCCGGCGTCACCGCCCGGATTGCCGATGATGGCGAATTGCTCATCCAGGGCGGCCTGGTGATGGATGGCTATTGGAACAACCCCGAGGCCACGGCCGCAACCATCCAGAATGGCTGGCTGCACACCGGCGATGTCGGACGGATTGATGAGGCCGGCCGGATCAGCATCACCGACCGTAAGCGCGACTTCATCAAGCTGATGGGGGGCGACATGGTGGCACCCGCCAAGCTGGAGGCGCTGCTCATGGCAGAGGCCGAAATCGCCCAGGCGGTTGTGGCCGGCGAGGGCCAACCCGGCATATTGGCGCTCATCATTCCCGCCGAAGGCATGGCCGACAGGCTGGAGGCGGCGGTCAAGCGGGTGAATGCAAAACTCTCCGCCATCGAGCGCATTCGCCGCTGGCGGGGCTTGGAGGAGCCCTTCACCATTGAGAATGGCCTGCTCACCGCATCCATGAAGGTGCGGCGCCGGGCGGTGCTGGAACGCCATGCCGAGGCGCTTCTTGCCTTGCAGAAATAGGGCCTGCGTGCTGGGGTCAGGTTTGGATCGCCGCAGGCCTCTTGTGTCTGGTGGCGCGAAATCGCCCGGAGACACCGCATGCCCGATACCAACCTGACAAATTCCGCCATCATCAACGCCTATATCGGCCGCACCCCGGGTTCGGCCGCGCTGCACCGCGAGGCGCTGGGCATGCTTCCCAGCGGCATCGCCCATGACAGCCGCTGGATGAAACCCCACCCGCTCTATGTCGAGCGCGGCCAGGGCCCGCTGAAATGGGATGTGGACGGCAATCGGCTGGTCGATCTCTTCGGCGGCCATGGCAGCCACCTGCTCGGCCATTGCCCGCCGGGCGTGACCGAGGCAGTGCAGGCGCAAATCGCCAAGGGCAGCCAATTCGGCGCCGGCCATGCGCTGGAAATCGAATGGACCCGCCTCATCCAGCAGATGGTGCCCTGCGCCGAGCGTGTGCGCTTCGTTGCCAGCGGTACCGAGGCCACGCATATGGCCGTGCGCCTTTGCCGTGCCTTCACCGGCCGCAAGAAGATTTTGCGCTTTCACCGCCATTATCATGGCTGGCATGATGTGATGGCCTTCGGCGTGGATGGCCATTTCGATGGCACCGCCACACCCGGCGTGCCCGACGCCACGGCCGAGGGCGTGGTGCTGCTGCCGCCCAATGACATCGATGCCGTCCGGGCCCTGTTCGAGAACGACCCCGATATCGCCGCCGTGATCCTCGAGCCGATTGGCAATACCACCGGTGCGGTGCCCATCCCCGGCAGCTTCCTCCATGCGCTCCGCGCGCTGACCGAGGCGCATGGCGTGCTGCTGATCATGGATGAGGTGGTCACCGGCTTCCGCCTGGCGCCAGGCGGCGCGCAGGAGGCCCGCGGAATCAAGGCCGATATCTGCACCCTGGCGAAAGTGGTGGCCGGTGGCATGCCCGGCGGCGCGGTGGCCGGCCGCAAGGACCTGCTGGACTTCCTCGATTTCGAGGTGAGCGCTCAAAAGGGCCGGGAAAAAATCCGCCACCCCGGCACCTACAACGCCAATCCGGTGAGTGCCACGGCCGGTATCGAGACGCTGAAACTCATCCGCGACACCGATGCCTGCGGCCGCGCCAATGCAGCGGGCGATACGATGCGCAAGGCTCTCAACGCAGTGCTGGCGGGCGAGAACCTGCCCTGGGCGGTCTATGGCGAATTCAGCTTCTTCCACATCTTTACCAACCCCGATGGGCTGGATATCGACCCGGAGAATTTCGACGCCTTCGCCCTGCCCACCGCCGCCTTCAAAGCCGACCCGCGCAAATCGCTCGGGCAAAAATTATATCTCGGCATGGTGGTCAATGGCGTGGATGCCATGGGCCATCGCGGCGGCATCCTATCGGCCACCCATGGCAGTGATGTGATCGGCGAAACCGCCGAGGCCTTCCGCGCCACCATCCGCGCCCTGAAGGAAGAGCGCGAATTGGTGTGAGCCGCCTCAGGCCGAGGGCGCGGCCAGGGTCACGAGTTCCGTGCCCTCCTCAACGCCCTCGCCCATTGCACAGCCCAAGGCCTCCACAATGCCATCGCGCGGCGCGGTGATGCGCAATTCAGTCTTCATCGCCTCGATGATGACGAGAATATCGCCGCGCTTCACCACATCGCCCGGGGCCACCAGAAGCTGCACCACCCGGCCCGGAATGGGTGCTGAGAGACGATGATCGGCGCCCGCCGCCTCACCCACCGGGGCATAGGGGTCGAGCAGGGAGAATTCATACGGCTCGAAGGCATCCACCACCCGCCATACAGGGCCGGGGAAGCGGGACATGGCACCAAGGCGGCGCGGCACGCCATCCACAGTGAAGGCCACATGCCCAGCGCCAGTGTGCTGCGCCACCTGCAGCGCAGAGCCGCCATCGATGCTGACCCGCACCATGCCCGCCCCTGGCCGAGCCACCACCTGGCGTGGCGCGCCACCCGCCGCGAGGCGGAACACCAACTCTGCCGCGCCAAACACCCGCCAGGCATCACCGCGCGCCCAGGGATTGGCACATGCCGCATCCAGCCCGGCGCAATGGTCGGCAACAATGGCCGCCACCATCCAGTCCGGTGCCGCATCCGGTTGTTGTAGCAACCTACCGGCATGGCGGGCGATATGGCCGGTATCCGCTACCTCACCATGCATGACAGGCTCACGCAGCAGCCGCCGCAACAGCGCGGCATTGGTGGTCACGCCCGCAATCCTCGCCTCGGCCAGACTGGCCTGCAGGCTAGCCACTGCCGCCTCGCGGCGCTCACCCCAGGCGATCAGCTTGGCAATCATCGGATCATAATGCGAACTGACCGCATCACCTTGCGACACGCCCGCATCAATCCGCCCGGCATCGGGGGGGACCAAATGCAGGGTATTCAGCCGCCCAATCGAGGGCCGAAAATCCTCGGCTGGATCCTCGGCATATAAACGCACCTCAACCGCATGGCCCTGCGGCGCGGGTGGCCATGCCGCCGGCAGCGCCTCACCGGCCGCCACCCGCAATTGCCATTCCACAAGGTCAAGGCCGGTGATCATTTCCGTCACCGGATGCTCCACCTGCAGGCGGGTGTTCATTTCCAGGAAATAGGCCTCGGTGCCCTCCACGATGAACTCCACCGTGCCGGCATTGGTATAGCCCACGGCGCGAGCGGCATTTTCGGCTGCGTCATGCAGTTGCTTTCGCAACATATTGGACAGCGCCGGCGCCGGCGCCTCCTCGATCACCTTCTGGTGCCGCCGCTGCAATGAGCAGTCGCGGGTGTGCAAATGGGTGATGCGGCCATGGTTGTCGCCAAACACCTGCACCTCCACATGGCGCGGGCGTTGCAGGTATTTTTCCAGCAGCACGCGATCATCACCGAAGGCCGCCCGGGCCTCGCGCCGCGCCCCGGCCAATTCGGCGGCAAAATCCTCCGCCCGCAACACCGGGCGCATGCCCTTGCCACCACCGCCCGCACTCGCCTTGATCAGCACGGGAAAGCCAATACGCGCCGCCTCGGCGGCGAGCAGCGCCTCACCCTGCCCATCGCCGTGATAGCCCGGCACGGTCGGTACACCCGCCTCCACCATGATCCGCTTTGCTTCCGCCTTGCTACCCATGGCGCGGATGGCCGCGGGCGAAGGGCCGATGAAGGTAACGCCAGCGGCCGCGCAAGCCTCGGCGAATTCGGCATTTTCCGACAGAAACCCATAGCCCGGATGGATGGCCTCAGCGCCCGCGCGGCGCGCAACCTCCAAAATCACATCTCCCCGCAGATAGGATTGCGCCGCTGCCGCAGGGCCGATTGGGTATGCCTCATCCGCCTGGCGCACATGCAGCGCCAGGGCGTCCGCCTCCGAAAACACGGCGATGCTGCGCAGCCCCATCCGCCGCGCGGTGCGGATAATGCGGCAGGCGATTTCGCCGCGATTGGCGATCAGGAGCGTCTTGAACATCACATCCGGAACAGTCCGAAACGGGTTTCACCAATCGGCGCCATGGTAGCCGCGGCAAGGGCAAGCCCCAACACATCCCGCGTGGCGGCAGGCGGGATGATGCCATCATCCCAAAGCCGTGCCGTGGCGTGATATGGGTCACCCTCGGTTTCATATTTCGCCCGGATGGGCGCCTTGAACGCCTCCTCCTCACCCGGGCCCCAATCGCGGTCCTGAATGGTGGCCATCACGCTGGCAGCATGTTCGCCGCCCATCACCGAGATGCGCGCATTGGGCCAGCTGAAGAGAAACCGCGGTGAATAGGCCCGCCCGCACATGCCGTAATTTCCCGCACCAAAACTGCCGCCCACCAGCACCGTCAGCTTGGGCACCGCAGCGGTGGCAACCGCGGTGACCAGCTTTGCCCCATCCTTGGCAATGCCGCCGCTCTCGTATTTTCGGCCCACCATGAAGCCGGCAATATTCTGCAGGAATAGCAGCGGGATTTTCCGCTGGCAGCACAGCTCGATGAAATGCGCCCCCTTCTGCGCACTCTCGGAAAACAGGATGCCGTTATTGGCCAAAATACCCACCATCTGGCCATGGATACGCGCAAAGCCGGTGACCAGGGTGGTGCCATAGCGCGGCTTGAACTCATCAAGCTCCGAGGCATCGACGATACGGGCAATCACCTCGCGCACGTCAAAGGGCTCGCGCAAATCGGCAGGAATAATGCCGGCCAGTTCAGCGGGGTCATAAAGCGGCGGCCGGGCCTCACCGGGCAGCGGCAGCCCGGGCAAGTTCAGGTTGCGCACAATGCCGCGCAATAACCCCAGCGCATGCATGTCATCCACCGCCATATGGTCCGCCACGCCAGAGAGCCGGGTATGGACGTCCGCACCGCCCAGATCCTCGGCACTCACCACCTCGCCCGTGGCCGCCTTCACCAGCGGCGGGCCGCCGAGGAAAATCGTCGCCTGGTTGCGCACCATGATGCTCTCATCACACATCGCCGGCACATAGGCGCCACCCGCGGTGCAACTGCCCATCACCGCCGCCAACTGCGCAATTCCTGCCGCCGACATATTGGCCTGATTGAAGAAAATCCGGCCGAAATGGTCACGATCAGGAAATATCTCATCCTGATTGGGCAGGTTGGCGCCGCCACTATCCACCAGATAGAGGCAGGGCAGCCGGTTCTGCGCCGCCACCTCCTGCGCGCGCAAGTGTTTCTTGACCGTGATGGGGTAGTAGCTGCCGCCCTTCACCGTCGCGTCATTGGCCACGATCACGCAAAGCCGGCCCGATACGCGGCCAAGGCCGGTGATAATGCCCCCACCCGGCACCTCATCGCCATACATGCCATGCGCGGCCAGCGGCGAGAGTTCCAGGAAGGGCGAGCCCGCATCCAGCAGCCGCTCCACCCGTTGCCTAGGCAATAATTTACCGCGGGCGGTATGCCTGGCGCGGGCACGCTCATTGCCCCCCAGCGCCGCCAGCGCCGTGCGCGCGGCGAGGGTTTCCAGCAGGGCATTGTTATGTGCCGCGCGCGTGCGGAACTCAGCGCTGCGGGTATTGATGGCGGATTGGAGGATCATGCGGATTCGCGGAACAATTCCCGCCCGATCAGCATCCGGCGGATCTCACTCGTGCCAGCGCCGATCTCGTAGAGCTTCGCGTCGCGCAGCAGCCGCCCTGTGGGGTAGTCATTGATATAGCCATTGCCGCCCAAAATCTGGATGGCGTCGAGCGCCAATTTGGTCGCGGTTTCGGCGGCGAACAAAATCGCCCCGGCCGCATCCTTGCGTGAGGCGCGCCCGGCATCACAGGCCCGCGCCACGGCATAAACATAGGCCCGCGCTGCATTCATCTGGGTGTACATATCGGCCACCTTGCCCTGGATCAGCTGAAACTCGCCAATCGCCTGGCCGAATTGCCGACGCTCATGGATATAGGGCAGCACCACATCCATCGCCGCCTGCATAATGCCCAAGGGCCCGGCGGCCAGCACAGCGCGCTCGTAATCCAGGCCGCTCATCAATACGCGCACGCCGCCATTCACCGCGCCCAGCACATTCTCCTCCGGCACCTCGCAATCCTGGAAGACGAGTTCCGAAGTGGGGCTGCCGCGCATGCCCAGCTTGTCCAGCTTTTGCGCCGGGGTGAAACCGGCAAATCCGCGCTCGACAATGAAGGCGGTGATGCCCTTCGCGCCGGCGGCCGGGTCGGTCTTGGCATAGACCACCAGCGTCTCGGCATAATGCGCATTGGTGATCCACATCTTGGTGCCATTCAGCACCCAGCGGTCGCCGCGTTTTTCGGCACGCAGCTTCATGCTCACCACATCGCTGCCCGCCCCCGGCTCACTCATCGCCAGCGCGCCCAGATGCTCACCCGAGATCAGCTTGGGCAGGTATCTGCGCCGCTGCTCCTCGCTGCCATTGCGAAAAATCTGGTTGATGCAAAGGTTGGAATGCGCGCCATAACTCAGCCCCACCGAGGCGCTGGCGCGGCTCACCTCCTCGATGGCGATGCAATGCGCAAGATAGCCCTGCCCCGCCCCGCCATACTCTTCCGAGACGGTGATGCCATGCAGGCCGAGCGCACCCATTTCAGGCCAAAGATAGCGCGGAAATTCATCGCTCCGGTCGATCTCGGCAGCGATGGGCGCCACGCGGTCCTGGCTGAAGCCGCGCACGCTGTCGCGCAGCATGTCCAGCTCCTCGCCCAGGCCGAAATCGAGCCCTGGAGGAAGGGAATTGGGGAGCATCTCAGGCTGTCTCCTGGCTGAATTGGCGGCGCAACAGGCCGCGCATGATTTTACCCGTGGCCGTGCTCGGCACGAAATGCACCTCGGGCGGATAGGCATGGGCCGCAACCCGCGAGCAGCGATGATCCGGCAATGCCGCAGCCAAGCAGTGCAGCCTTCGGGGCCTCACAGCCAGCGCTTCCGCCGCTTATAGCTCTTGATATCGCGGAAACTCTTGCGCGCAGCGCCATGGCCGCCAAGGTAGAATTCCTTCACATCCTCGTTGTTCGCCAATTCCTCAGCGGTGCCATCGAGCACGATCTTGCCCTGCTCCATGACATAACCATGCGAAGCGACCGAGAGCGCCATGCGGGCATTCTGCTCAACCAGCAGAATGGTCACGCCCAACTCCTGGTTGATGCGCCGAATGATGCCAAAAACCTCCTTCACCAGCAGCGGCGAGAGGCCCATGGAGGGCTCATCCATCAGGATCAGTTTCGGCCGCGCCATCAGCGCCCGGCCAATGGCCAGCATCTGCTGCTCGCCGCCCGAGAGGTATCCGGCCAGGCCAGTGCGTTCCTTCAGCCGCGGGAAATAGCCATAGACCATATCGATATCAGCCCGCACCCCGTCATCATTGCGGGTGAAGGCGCCCAGGCGGAGATTCTCCAGCACCGTCATATCGGCCACGATGCGCCGCCCCTCCATCACCTGGAAGATGCCACGGCGTACGATGAGATGGGGGTCCACCCCATCGATGCGCTCGCCATTGAAGCGCACCTCCCCACGGGTCACCCGGCCTTCCTCGGTTTTCAGCAGGCCGGAAATCGCCTTCAGCGTGGTCGATTTCCCCGCCCCATTGGCACCCAGAAGGGCGACAATCGCGCCCTCGCGCACCTCAAGCGACATGCCGCGCAGCACCAGGATGACGTCATTATAGACGACCTCGATGTTGTTGACGGCCAGAAGGCTCATTACCAGCCCAGCCAATCGGCGCGGCGGTCGAGGGTGATGGTCGTCACCGGCTCCAGCCGAATGGTACCAGCCGCAACCAGTTCGGCCACACTGCCCGTCGCCGTATCGCCCGTCACCCGGGCGCGGTAGAGCGGCACGGCCAAGGTGCCGCGATGGTCGGTCGCGGTGAAATTGGAGGGAGCGCAAACGCCATCAAAGCCCCGCGGCACCCAATTCTGCCGGGCGTAGAAACCGTTGCGAATGCGCTCGCCGGTCATCGCCCCGCCATTCTCACCCGCACTCTCCATGGCTTCCACCATCAGCATCGCGGCACAGACGCCGGCGATGTAATGCACCGGCCGATAGGCAGTGCCGGCCGCATCGGAGATGCGCGAAATCGCCTGCACATTCGCCATCCCCGGCGCCTGCTGGCCCCAGACCGCAAGGCTGCGCACCGGGAAGACCACACCATTGGCGGCGATGCCCGCCGCCTTCATCGCATTCTCATCCATCCCCCAGACATTGCCGAGGAACTGCACCTGCACCCCCGCCGTCTGGCAGGCGCGCAGCACCGAGATATTGGAGCCCGCCGTATTGCCCAGATAAGCGTAATGCGCCCCGCCAGAGCGCAAGGTCAGGCATTGCGCGGTGTAATCACCCGGCGTCAGGGCAAACTGGATCGCCGGCAGAACCTCGAAGCCCAACTCCCGCGCCAGGGTCTCACCAGCCTCCTTCGGGCTGTTCGGATAGGGGTGATTGGCGCCCATATGCACGTAGCGCGGCGCCCCGGCCTGGCCGCGCGCCCGCCAGTCATCGCGCGCCCAAAGCAGCATCGCCCGCAGCGCATCGGAATAGGACGGGCCATAGAAGAAGTTATAGGGTGCCGCCTCCACGCCCTGCCGGCCCGAGCGCCCACCGGCATCGGTCAGCGCCGCCGAATAGGAGCCCGACACAAAGGGTATCCGGTCACGGGTCACGAAGCGGACCAACGCCTCGGTATCCACCGTGCCCCAGCCCTGGATGGCGGCAACACGGTCACGGCTCCAGGCCTGATATTGGCTGACAGCGCGCGGCGCCTGATAGCCATAATCAAAGCCCAGCACATTGGTCGGCCGGCCACGATTATTGGCATTGGCCCAGGCCAGGGTATCGGTCACACCCTGGCCATAGGGCACACCCACATCGGAGGTGGGGCCGGAATTATCCATCAAATGACCGATGGGCGTGCGCGTCTGCGCCATTGCCGGCAGCGATAGTGCCAGGGCGGCGGCGAGGATGGTCTTTTTCATTGTCGTTCCTCCGTTAATGCGAAAAGGGATAGAGCTTCCAATAGGCTTTGATCTGCTTCCAGCGATGCGCGAGCCCGTCGGGCTCGAAGACGAGGAAGATGATGATGGCGGCACCAATCGCCATCTCCCGCAGGAAGGAGATCGAGGCGCCGAGTTTGAGCGTCCGGTCGATCCAGCCCCCGGCCAGCATATCGGCCAGCGCCTGCACGCCTTCAGGCATCAGCACCATGAAGGCAGCCCCCATCAGGCTGCCCATCACGCTGCCCAGGCCACCGATGATGACCATCGCCAGAAACTGGATGGAGAAGAGAATATTGAACGCCTCCACCGAGACGAAGAACAGGTAATGCGCGTAAAGCGCGCCCGCGATGCCGGCATAGAAGCTGGAAATCGCGAAGGACAGCGTCCGGTAGTAGGCGAGGTTGATGCCCATCACCTCAGCGCTGAGATAATGGTCGCGCACAGCGATCAGGCCGCGGCCGTCGCGCGTGCGCATCAAATTCGCCGCCATGACGAACATGATGATGGTGAAGGCCAGCACTATGTAGAAGTAACTCTCCTCCCGGTCGAAGCGGATGCCGAAAAGTTCCACCGCCTCGGTCATCCGCCCGGACACGCCGCCGGTGAACCACTGCGCACGGGCAAAGAAATCCTCAAGGATGAACTGCGCCGCGAGTGTAGCGATGGCCAGATACAGCCCCTTCAACCGCGCCGCCGGCAGGCCAAAGACCAGCCCGACAAGCGCAGTACCCAGCCCCGCCAGAGGAATGCACAGGATGACCGGGATATGAAACCGCTCATGCAGATAGGCCGAGAGAAAAGCCCCCACGCCAAAAAACGCCGCATGGCCAATGCTGATCTGCCCGGTAAAGCCCACAAGGATATTCAGCCCCAGCGCAGCAATCCCCATGAAGCCAATATTGATCAGCAGGCCCAGCTCATAGCGGCCCAGAACCAGCGGCGCGAAACACAGCAGCACAATACCCAGCAGCAAGGCCCGCCGCGAGTTGCGCGTGGGCATGATGGTCATATCGGCGCGGTAACTGGCGTGGAATTCTCCGGCGGGGGCGAGGGCCATCAGACGCGCTCGATATTCTTCGTGCCGAACAGCCCATAGGGCTTGATCAGCAGGATGATGATCAGCGCGTAGAAGGGCGCGATATTCGTCATATTGCCCCAGTTCAGCCACTGGCTGTCCACGTATTGCGCCAGGTTCTCCAGCACCCCCACGATGATGCCGCCCAACATGGCGCCCACCACCGAATCCAACCCGCCCAGGATCACCGCCGGAAACACCTTGATGCCGTAGAAGGACAGGCCGGAGGACACCCCGGACACCACCCCTACCACCACCCCGGCCACGGCGGAGACCACCGCCGAAATCGCCCAACTCATGGCAAAAACCTGCGGCACGGAAATGCCGAGCGACTGCGCCACCTGCTGGTCAAACGCCGTCGCCCGCATGGCCAGCCCATGCTTGGAGAAATTGAAGAACCACCAAAACCCCAGCATGATCATCAGCGACAGCGCGATGGAGAGCAGATAAACGCTCTGCACCTCCAGCCCCATGATCCTGATGCGCTCGACCGGAAAAATCGCCGGGAAGGGCTGGGCGAAGACGCCAAACATCCACTTCATCAGCGCCTGGAAGAAGATGGAAAGCCCCACGGTGGCCATGATGACCGAGATCACCGGTTCACCAATCAATGGCCGCAACACCATCACCTGCAGCACCACGCCAAACACCGTCATGAAGGCGAGTGCCACCGGAAAACCAATCCAGAACGGCAATTGCCAATAGGTCAGCAGCAACCAGCACGCCCAGGCGCCGATCAGCATGAACTCCCCTTGGGCGAAATTCACCACCTGCGACGCCTTGTAGATCAGCACGAAACTCATCGCGACAACGCCATACAGCGCCCCCACGATCAGCCCATTGAGCACCAGTTGGAACAGCAATCCGGTTTCCATCACGCGGCTTTCCTCACGGTCAGGGTGGTGCGAATGCGGCTCCTCGTGCCGTCCTGAAACTTGATCTCGGTATCCACCGGAATGGCTACGGCGCCGGAATAGATCGCCTCGATGATATCGGCATATTTCTGGTTCACCACGCCGCGGCGCACCTTTCGCGTGCGCGTCAACTCGTCATCATCCGCGTCCAGCTCTTTGTAGAGCAGGATAAAATCCCGTACCCGCGAATGCTCCGGCAGCGTGGCATTCACCCGCGCCACCTCGCCCGCCAGCAATTCCAGCACCTCGGGCCGCGAGGAGAGATCGGTATAGGTGGTAAAGGCAATGCGGTTGCGCTCGGCCCATTTGCTGACAATCGAAAACCGGATGCACAGCATGGCCGACAGATGCGGACGGGCATCACCCAGCACCACTGCCTCAGCCACATAAGGGCTGAATTTCAACTTGTTTTCAATGAATTGTGGCGAAAAACGCTCGCCGCCCCGGGTGGTGGCAATATCCTTTATCCGGTCGATCACCACCAATTGGCCGCGCTTGTCGAAATACCCGGCATCGCCGGTATGCATCCAGCCATCGCGCACATCGCCGGTATCGGCCATGCCATGATAGCCCAGAAACATATTGGGGTGGCGCGTCACAATCTCGCCCACCCCATTCACATCCGGCTCCTTCACCTGCAGCTCGATATCGGCATTGAAGGGCACGCCCACCGTATCAAAATCCACCTCGCCCGGGCGGTGCAGGGTATAGGCGCCGAGCAGTTCGGTCTGGCCATAAAGCTGGCGCATCGGCACCCCCATCGCCTGGAAAAACCGGAATGTATCCGGCCCCAGCGCGGCGCCACCCGTCGCCGCCGAGCGCAGGCGCGAAAACCCCAGCCGGTCGCGTAGGGCGCGGAAGGCGAAGAGATCAGCCAGGCGCGAATGCCCCCCCCGCTCCAGCGCCGCCAGCCCGCGCCCCATGCCAAACTCATACATCCGCCGCTTGAGCGGGCTGGCATCGAGCATGCGCGCGCGCACATCGGCGGCAATCGCCTCCCACATGCGCGGCGCGAAGAGCACGAAGCTGGGCCCGATCTCGCGGAAATCCGCCATCATCGTCTCGGGCTCTTCGACGAAATTCACCCGCATCCGCGCAATCAGCCCCCAGCCGAGGACGTAAATCTGCTCCATGATCCAGGGCAGCGGCAGCACGCTCACATAATCATCATCCGGCCCCTTGGGGTCCGCCGCCAGATAGGCCTGGCAATGGCGCACCAGCGCGCCCGCGCTCAACATGGCAAGCTTCGGCCGTGCCGTGGTGCCCGAGGTGGTGCAGAGCACCGCCACCGCCTCCGGGTCCTGCTGCTCAAGCAAGGCCTCATAGGTGCCAGGCGCCGCCGCCTCCCCCAAGGCCACAAGCGCCGCCGCCGAAATCAGCCGTGGGTCCTGCAGCTTCCACATGCCGCGCGGGTCGGAGAACACGATGTGCCGCAGCGCCGGCAACTCGGAAGAGAGCAGCTTATCCACCTGCTCCTCATCCTCGGCAAAAACCGCCACGGCGCCGGAGAAGGCCAGCAGATACGCCACCTCATCATCCAACGCGTCACGGTAAAGGCCCAGCGACTTGCAGCCGAGCGCATGGGCGGCAATCTCGCCCATCACCCAATCCGGCCGATTATCGCCAATCAGCCCCACCACCTCGCCGCGCGCCACACCCAGCGCCTGCAGGCCCAGCGCAAAGAGCCGGGTCCGCCGGTCATAATCCGCCCAGGTGATGCTGCGCCAAATGCCCAATTCCTTCTCGCGCAGCGCCACCTCCGGGCCATGCTCCCGGGCATTGCGCGCCAGGATTTGCGGCAGCGTCGGCGTCATCCTTCGGCCGTCACATCATCGGCCTCACCCAGATAGGCGCGCCTCACCTGCGGGTCGGCCAGCACCGCCGCCGGCGCGCCCTCGGCCAGTTTGCGGCCGAAATCCAGCACCATCACCCGGTGGGATATATCCATCACCACGCCCATATCATGCTCGATCATCAGCACTGTCATGCCCCATTCCTGGTTCAGGTCGATGATGAAGCGGGCCATATCCTCCTTCTCCTCGAGGTTCATGCCCGCCATGGGTTCATCGAGGAGGATCAGCTTGGGGTTCACCGCCACCGCGCGCGCCAGCTCCACCCGCTTGCGCAACCCATAGCTGAGCGTGCCGGCCGGCGCCTTGCGCACATGGGCAATCTCAAGGAAATCAATAATCTCCTCTACTGCGCGCCGGTGGAGCACCTCCTCGCGCTCGGCCCCGCCCAGCCAATAGAGCATGCCGCGGGCGAAGCCGCTTTTCATCAGGTGGTGCCGACCCACCATGATATTGTCCAGCACGCTCATATGGCCAAACAGCGCCAGGTTCTGAAAGGTTCGCCCCAGCCCCAGCGCGGCGCGCCGGTTTGCGCCCATCCGGGTGATATCCTGGCCCTGGAATATCACCCGCCCCTCGCTCGGCCGGTAGCGGCCGGAGATGCAATTGACCATCGAGGTCTTGCCAGCCCCATTGGGGCCGATAATGGAGAAAATCTCGCCCGGGCGAACAGAAAAGCTCACATCGCTCAGCGCCCGAACGCCGCCAAAGCGCAGAGACAGGTTTTCCGCCGCCAGGATCCTCGCCTCGTCCAATTTCCGCCCCTTGTTCTTGGCCGCAACGCTAGGCAAAACCCAAAGCCCGGGCAAGGGCGTTGTGGTGGCAGCGCCGGGCCTGGGTGCAATGAGCGCAAATCCGGTAAACTCACGGCCGAATTGGGCCGAAAGGAACCTCCATGGCTTCCGACCTCATCGCCGCGCTGGAAGAGGCGCGTCGCGGCCTGCTCGACCTCTCGACCCGCAACCGCCTGCTGGCCCTGCCAGCACCGGGCCGCGCGCGGGGGGTGCTGCTGCTCGATGAGGAGAATGCCACCGCCATCCTGGCCAAGCTCAAGGCGGCCAAGCCCTTCGGCTTCGAAGCGGTGGGCGAGGCACCGCCGCCCAAACGCGGCACCAAAGCCGAGGGCGTCACCCTGGCCGGCGCAACCCCGCGCGAGGAATGGCAACAGGATAACAGGCTTCGCGTCCGCCTGCCGCCGGCCGAACTGGCCAGAAAACTGCGCGACATCATCGCCGATGCCCGCACCGCGCGGGAGGAAAGCGGCGTCCCCAGCCTGTTCCTCGCCCTCGGCGCTCTCGCCTGGCGGGACCCCGGCACGCCACAGACCGAACGCCTCGCCCCGCTCATCCTGATCCCCGCCACGATCGAGCGCGAGGGCGTCTCCAACCAATTCCGCCTGCGCGCCAATGCCGAGGAGGCGGCGGAGAACCTCTCCCTGCGCGAAAAACTCGCCAGCATGGGCCTGGAACTGCCGGAGTTCGAGGCCGAGGATTACGACCCCAGCCGCTGGGCCGACGCCATCGCCACGATCATCGCCCCGCGCGAGGGCTGGCGGGTGCAGGCCGATACCATCGCCATCGGCCTATTCTCCTTCGGCAAATTCCTGATGTGGCGCGACCTTTCGCCCCAGGCCAATCCGGGGCTGGCCGAGCACCCGCTGGTCCGCACCCTGGTGGGCGGCGAGCCCCTGCCGCCCCAGCCCGCCGCCTTTGCCGATGATGCCGATGTGGATGAGGTCATCAGCGTCGAGCGGCTCGACCATGTGGTGGAGGTGGATGGCAGCCAGGCCCTGGCCACCGAATTGGCCAGGCGCGGCGGCCATGTCGTCATCCAGGGCCCACCGGGCACGGGCAAGAGCCAGTCCATCTGCAATATCCTGGCCCAGGCGGTGCTGGATGGCCGCTCCGTGCTTTTCGTGGCGGAAAAACTGGCAGCGCTGGAGGTGGTGCAGCGCCGGCTGACCAATCTGGGCCTCGGCGCCGCCTGCCTGGAACTGCATAGCGAGAAGCAATCCAAACGCGCCGTGCTGGATGAGCTGCGCGCCACCCTGGCCCTGCCAATGCCTCCCACGCCCGACGCGGCACAAGTGGTCAAACGCCTGGGCGAAATGCGCGGCCGGCTCAACCGCCATGCGGCGGCCATGCGCGCGCCGGTGGGCAATTCCGCCATGGCCCTGCATCTTGTACTGGGCGGGCTGGTGGCGCTGCGCCAGCGCGGGGTGGCGGCGCCGCCATTCTCCCTGCCCGCGCCCGATGCCGGGCAAATCCAGGCATGGCGGGACGCCGCGCGTGAATTGGCCGCCCGCGCGGCCGAGGGTGGCGCCGCCAGCGTCTGGCAGGGCGTGACCACGCCCCTCGACGCCACCGCCACCGGGCGCCTCTTATCCCGACTGCCGGGCTGGATTCGCAGCCTCGCCGCAGCACCCGGCACCCCCACCGAGGCCGAGATGGCCATCGCCCGGGCCGAAGCCGTGGCCGCAGCCCTTGGCGAGCCACCGCCCGAGGATGGAGGCTACCAGGGCGGCCAGACGAGGCTCGAGGCCCTGCGCGCCGATCTGGCCCTGCTCGCCAAACCCGATCCACGCATCAAACCCGAAGCCTGGCGGCACCCCGGCCTCGATGAAGCCCGCGCCACCCTGGCTGAACCCGGGGGCATCTTCGGCTTCCTCTCCGCCGCGCGCCGCGCCGCCCTGGCCTGCCTCGCCGAGGTGGCGCAGGATGGAGCCACGGCAGACCCGCTGCCGGTGCTCGACGCTGCCCTCGCCCTTCGCGCCGCCGCCCAAAGGCTGGATGCGGCAGAGCCCTGGGCCCGCATCGCCCTGGGTGAGGGCTGGCGGAATGGCTTCACCCCAGCGCCGCCCAGCCCCATCGCCCCGCTGCGCGCAGCACTCGCCGCCTGCGCCGAATTGCGCGCCGCCACGGGCTTTGCCGAGGAGGCCACCTTCCAGGCCCTGGCGCAGCGCCTCACCGCCTGGGCCAGCGAGGCCGAGGCGCTGCAGCCCTGGCTGGCCTGGCAGCGCGCCCGCCAGGCGGCGCCGGAATTGGCGCCCCTGGCCCTGGCCCTGGCCGAGGGAAGCCTGCCGCCGGAAGCCGCCAGCGACGGCTGCGAATACGCCATGCTGGAGGCGCTGCTGCGGCTCGCAATGCGCGACAACCCAGCCCTCGCCGCCTTCGATGGCACCGCCATGGACCGCGTGGTGGAGGATTTCCGCACCGCCGACGCCGCCCGCGTCACCCTCGCCCGCGCGCAGGCAGCCCATGCCCATGCCCAGCGCCTCAAACGGGTGCGCGAGGGCGAAGTGCCCGGGCTGACGGTGCTGCGCGGCGAAATGGAAAAGCGCCGCGGCCATTTGCCGGTGCGCGAATTGCTGCTGCGGGCCGCCCCGGCGATTCAGGCCGCCAAACCGATCTTCATGATGAGCCCGCTCTCGGTCGCGAAATCCCTGGCACCGCCGCATGGCCTCAAACCCGGGCTGAGCTTTGACCTGCTGGTGATGGATGAGGCCAGCCAGATCGAGCCGGTGGATGCGCTGGGCGCCATAGCCCGCTGCCGGCAAATGGTGGTGGTGGGCGATGACAGGCAAATGCCGCCAACCCGCTTTTTCCAGCGCATGATGAGCGATGAGGAAGAAGCACCCGAAACCGCCAGCGACACGGTGGCCGCGCGCGAGGTGGAGAGCATTCTGGGCCTCGCCAATGCTCGCGGCGTGCCCAATGCCATGCTGCGCTGGCACTACCGTAGCCGCCATGAGAGCCTGATCGCCACCTCCAACCAGGAATTCTACGGCAATCGGCTCTTGGTCCTGCCCAGCCCCAGGCCGCGCAGCCCCGCCTTGGGGCTCTCGCTGGTGCGGGTGGAGGGCAGCTTCGACAGTGGCGGCACCGGCACCAATGCCATCGAAGCCGCCGCCCTGGCCGCAGCGGTGATCGCCCATGCCCGCACCACGCCTGGCGATACGCTGGGCGTGGCCACCTTCAGCATCAAACAGCGCGACGCCATTATCGAGGCGCTCGAAGAATTGCGCCGCCAATCGCCCGATACCGAAGCCTTCTTCACCGCCCATCCGGCCGAACCCTTCTTCATCAAGAACCTGGAAAACGTCCAGGGCGATGAGCGGGACAGCATCCTCATCTCCGTGGGCTATGGCCGTGATGCCAGGGGCCGGCTGGCCATGCGCTTCGGCCCACTCTCGGCAGAGGGCGGCGAGCGGCGGCTGAATGTGCTGATCACCCGGGCGAAAAAGCGCTGCATCGTCTTCAGTGGCATCGGCGCGGAGGAAATTGACCTTGAGCGCGCCACCGGCCGGGGGGTGGCGGCGCTAAAAACCTTCCTGGCCTTCGCCGCACAAAGCGGCGCGGCGCTGCGTGCCGCCGGCAAGGCCAGTGATTCGCCCCTCGGCGCCGCCATTGCCCGGGTGGTGGAAGCGGCCGGCAAGCGGGTGGTGCAGCGCGTCGGCCTCTCCGGCCTCTTCCTCGATGTGGCCGCCGCCGGCGAGGCCGGCTTCGAACTCGGGGTGGAAACCGATGGCGCCGATTGGGCCGCGCTGCGCTGCGCGCGTGACCGGGACCGTGGGCGGCAGGCCGCGCTGGCCGGCATGGGCTGGAAACTCGCCCGCAGTTGGAGCCTGGACTGGCTGAACCGCCCGGCCGAGGCCGAGGCAAGGCTGCGCGCGGCCCTGGGCGCGCCAGAGCCCCCAGAAGCCATCCTCGCCGCCGCCCCCGAAACCGGCCTCGTCCAGCCTTATATCGAGGCTGCATTCGAGGTGCCGCGCGAGACCGCCATCGCCGATATGCCCTTCGCCAGCCTGGCTGAGTGCCTCGCCAGGATCATCGGCATCGAAGCCCCAGTGCATGGCGATGTGGTGATGGAGCGCGCCCGCCTGCTCTGGGGCGCCGAGAGCCTGAGTGCGGCGGAGCGCAGCAAGCTGCAACAGGCGCTGCGCCTGTCGGGCCAATTGCACGGCGTGCAGGCGGTGGAAGGCTTCTGGTCCACCGAGGCCGCCAGCCCCGCGCCCATCCCGCGTGACCGCCGCGCCAGCATCGCCATGCTGCGGCGGCCGGCCATGCTGCCCCCAGCCGAAGTGGAGGCCGCGGCACTCGCCCTGCAAGCGGCCGCCCCCACCGCGAGCGAGGTCGAACTCGCCATGGGCCTTACCAGGATGCTGGGCCTGGAAGCCACAGCCGCCATCGCATTGCAGGCCAGGCTAGCCGCCATGGTGGGCTCCGGGCGGCTCAAACTGCTAGGCATGGCACCATGAACACAGCAATGCCGCCCCTCGATCAGCAGGTCACGTTCCTCTACGCGCAGGACGCACCAGCCTGCTGGGCTTTCTACGAAAATCTGCTCGGCCTGCCCCTGGTGCAGGACCAGGAGCGGGTGCGGATTTATGCCGTGGCCGGGGGCCGGGCCTTTCTGGGGCTTTGCATGGCTGGCGCGCCCCGCGCCAGCGCCAATCCCCGCATGGAGGGTGGGGTGTGCTTCACCTTCGTCACCCAGGATGTGGATGGCTGGTACGACTATCTGCAGGCGCGCGGCGCCACCATTCCCAAGCCGCCTGAGCATTCCGCGCAATGGCGCATCTACCACTTCTTCCTGCACGACCCGGCCGGCAATTTGCTGGAATTCCAGCGCTTTGAACGGCCGGACTGGCCAGCACCCGACAGCGGCGAGTTCTAACGCGCCAGCAGCCATTCCGGCAGCCCGGTCACCAGCGTGACGGGGAAGAGGGTGATGAGCACCACCGTGATCACCAGCATCAGGAAGAATGGCATGGAGGCCCAGGCCACCTCAGTCTGCTCCTTGCCCGTCATGGTCTGCATGACGAAGAGGTTGAAGCCGAGCGGTGGCGTGATCTCGGCAATCTCCACCAGCAGCACGATGAAAATGCCAAACCACACCAGGTCAAACCCAGCCAGCTGCACGATGGGAATGACCACCGAGGTGGTCAGCACGATCATCGACACACCATCAAGCGCCATGCCGAGAATGACATAAACACCGGTCAAAATGGCAATGATCGCATAGGGCCCAAGCCCGGCCGAGGCCACTTGCTGCGCCAGGGCATTGGGGATGCCAGTCAGCGCCATCGCCTTGGTCAGAAAGGCCGCGCCAGCCAGAATGAACAGGATCATGCAGGAGAGCCGCGTCGCGGCGGCCAGGCTTTCGAAAAAACTGCGAAAGCTGAGCGTCCCCGTCACACCCGCCAGGATCAGGCTGCCCAGCACGCCAAAGGCAGCAGCCTCGGTCGCCGTGGCCCAGCCGATGAACATGGTGCCGATCACACCGATGATCAGCAGCCCGCAGGGAATGAGCTGGCTTGAGGCGCGCAGCTTTTCCATGAAACTCAGCCGCGGCTCTGGCGGCGGCTGCTTATCCGGGTTCAGCAGCGCCCAGATAATAATGTAGCCGCTGAACAGCAGCATCACCAAAAGCCCCGGCAGAAGGCCGGCAATAAACACCCGCACAATCGAGACCTCAGCCGCCACGGCGTAGATCACCATGATGATTGAGGGCGGGATCATGATGCCCAGCGTGCCAGCCGTGGCCAGGCTGCCGATGGAAATGCTCTCATCATAGCCACGGCGCCGCAATTCCGGCAGCGCAATGCGCGACACGGTGGCGCATGTGGCGGCGGAGGAACCAGAGACCGAGCCGAAAATACCGCAGGCCAGAATATTCACATGCAACAACCGGCCAGGCACACGCCGCACCCAGGGCGCGAGGCCATTGAACAATTCCTCAGATAGCTTGGTGCGAAACAGGATTTCACCCATCCACACGAACATCGGCAGTGCCGCCAAGGTCCAGGAGCCAGTGCTCTCCCAATAGGCCGAGGCAAGAAACAGCCCCGGGCTCGGATTGGCCACCAGCATGGCAATGTAACCCGTGCCGGCCAGGGCCAGGGCAATCCACAAGCCACTGCCAAGCAGCAGGCAGAGAACGGTCAGCAGCAGCAGCGAAAGCGTGATGTGATCCATGATGCCTTACACTTCCGCCGAGAAATCGCCACGCGCGGCACGCTCTTCCGCGGCGCGGACATAATTGGGTTTTTGGCCGGAAAGCACGGTGACCATTTCATCAAGGATGGCCACGAGCAGCACGCCAGCACCCAGGGGCATGGCCATTTTCGGAATCCAGAGCAGAAAGGGCACACTGCCCTGCGCCATATCCTCGATCTCGTAGCTGAACATCACGTCATTGGCGGTCCAGAACACGATGTAACCGGTCAGGGCAGCGGCCAGGCTCAGCGAAATGATTTCAAATATCCGCCGGACCGTGGGGCCCAGCCTTTCGATGAACAAACCCACCCGGATCAACTCCCCCCGCCGGAAAGTATAGGCAAGGGCGAAGAAGGTGGCGGCAACGCAGAGATAGGCGGTGACATCATCCGCCCCGGGGAAGGGGCGGTTCATGCTGCGCAGCGCCACCTGGATCATCATGATGGCAAAAATGCCGAAGAGGCATGCCGCCGCGACGGCGGCGCTGAGCCAGTAAAGCCCGTCCAGCGCGCGGCGGAGCATGGCCAACTCAGCGCCGCGCGGCGCGGTACTGGGCGATGACGCGGGCGCCATCCTCGCCCGAGCGGGTAAGCCATTCGGTCACCATCTCGGCGCTCACCCGGTCCAGCGCTTCCATCAGCGCCGGGGTGGGGGTGGCCACATTCATGCCGCGCTGGCCCAGGATATTGGTATTGCCGGTATTGGCCTCCTCGGAGAGCGCCCAACCACGGGTCTCGGCCTCGGCGGCGAGGCGGCGGATGGTGGCCTGATCGGCCGCGCTCAGCGCATCAAAGGCGCGGCGGGACATGAAGACGGCGTTCTTGGTGTAGGTGAAGCCCACGGGCGTATAAACCCGGGCGTAATCCCAGGCTGAGCTGTCAACGCCGGTGGTGGCCGAGGTGACCATGGCATTGACCACGCCGGTGGCGAAGGCCTGCGGCAATTCGGCCGCCTGCACCAGGGTAGGCGTGGCGCCGATCAGCGTGGCGAAGCGGTTGGTCATGACCGAGAAGGTGCGGAAACGGGTGCCGCGCAGATTCTCAATCGTCTCGACCGGCGCATTGGTGTAAAAACCCGAGGAGGGCCAGGCCACCATATACAGCAGCGTCAGGCCCTGGCGGGCGAAGCGCGCCTCGATGAAAGGCTTGGTCATGTCCGACAGGCGCTTGGCATCGGCATAGGTGCGGCAAAGCTGCGGGATGCCATCAATCTCGAAGAACGGGTCTTCATTGCCATAGGCGCTGAGCAGGATTTCACCGAGCTGCACTTGCCCCTGCTGCACGCCGCGCTTGATGGCGGGCAGCGGCAGCAGCGAGCCATTGCTGTGCATCTGGATAGAGACCCGGCCGGACGTCGCAGCCTCAATGGCCTCAGAAAAGGTCTTGGCGTTGCGGGTGTGGAAATTGCCATCCGGATAGGCCAGGGCAAATTGCCAGCGGGCCTGGGCCGCGGCGTCCAGCGCCAAGGTGGCGGGAAGGGCTGCAGCGCCAGCAAGGGCCGCACGACGGGTAAAGGGCATGGAGGTGGCTCCCGAGGTTGATCTGGAAACTACCATCGGTTGGATTGCGGGGGACTGGCAAGCCCGCAAATCCGGCGGGTGTGGCGCGGCGGGCAGGTTTTGCCTGCGGACACGGCAGGTGGTGCGCAAAGATGCCGCCCAGCGCCTTGCGGCGCTGATGGTTTTCGCGCGGATATCCCGCACCGCTTCCGCGCAAAGAACCCCTTGCGGCAGGTCAGCCCGCGGTGGCGACGTAGTGCTTCAGTTCCTCGGCCTCATGCTCCGCCTCAGCGATGCGCGCCTTCACCAGGTCACCAATGGAGACCATGCCAACCAGCCGGCCTGCCTTCTCCAGCACCGGCAGGTGGCGCACCCGGCGGTCGGTCATCATCTGCAAGCCTTCCTGCACCGTGCTCTCGGGGGAGGCGGTGTGCAGCACCCGGGTCATCAATTGGCCCGCACTCATGCGGAAGGTGGCCTCACCCCCGCCGGCCATGGCGCGAACAATATCGCGTTCGCTCACAATGCCCGAGACGGTGCCATCGCCCTCCACCACCAGCACCGCACCGATGCGATGTTGCGCCAGGGTTCGGGCGATGGAGGCCACACAATCATGCGGCGCCACACAAATCACCTGCCCGCCTTTTTGTTTCAGGATTAAGCCGATCATCATCGCTGCTCCCGTTGTTTTTTGGCAGCGGCATGTTGGCGGCTGGGCGGTGCCCAGGGCAAGAAAAACCTTGGTTTGCGCCGCCACCTAGCAGTGCGGCGCAACATTTCGTTGCATTGTCGTTATCAATGCCCGGGGGCAGATAGGCTTCCCATCAGCTGGGTCTTCACCAAAGCAGCAAAGCGGCCATCGCGCGCCACCAATTCCTGGAAGCCACCGCGCTCGGCAATGCCACCCGCCTCAAAGACCAGGATTTCATCGGCGTCGCGCACGGTGGAGAGCCGATGGGCGATGATGAAGGTGGTGCGCCCTTCCATCAGCGCCTTCAGTGCCTTCTGCACCCGCGCCTCGGTCGCGGCATCAAGCGCACTCGTCGCCTCATCCAGGATCAGCACCGGCGGGTCCTTCAGCAAGGCGCGGGCGATGGCCAGGCGCTGCCTCTGCCCGCCGGAGAGCGAGGCGCCGCGCTCTCCCACCAGCGTGTCATAGCCATGCGGCTGGCGGGTGATGAAATCATGCGCCTCGGCCATCCGGCAGGCAGCCTCCACCTCCTCCTGCGTCGCACCGGGGCGGCCGACCAGCAAATTGTCCCGAATGGTGCGGTTGAACAGCATGCTCTCCTGAAAGACGACACCAACATTGCGGCGCAGCGCCTCCAGGCTGATGTCACGCAGATCCAGCCCATCAAGCGTAACCCGCCCCTCCACCGGGTCCCATAGCCGCTGCATCAGCGCCATGGCGGTGGATTTGCCGGCACCGGTCTGGCCCACCAGGGCGATGGTGCGGCCGGGCAGGGCCTCAAAATCAATACCGCTGAGAATTCTGCCGCCGCCGGGATAGGCAAAACCCACATTCTCAAACCGCACATGGCCTTGCGCGCGCGGGAGATCGAGGGCGTCCGCCCGCTCGGGCACGGTGCTCTTGGTATCAAGCACCTGGAAGAATTCGAGCAGGGAGGGCGACTGGAACAACAGGTTGGAGACAAAGGCCACCGCCCCTTCCAGCCGCGCCACCAGCAGGGTGGCGAAACCCATGAAGCTCACGATCTCGCCCACACTCGCCTGGCCGCGCAAATGCAGGATGGTGCCAAAGACGAAAATGGCGATGGTGCTGATCGTGGCGGCAGCGCGGGTGAGCACATTGACCACCGCCCACCAGTTTAGCACCGGAAATTGATGCGCCAGCACCTGGCGCATGATGTCGGAGAACATTCTCGTCTCCGAGCGCATGCGGGTGAAGGATTGCACCACCATGACATTACTCAACGCATCCTGCGCATTGCCGGCGAGTTGGGTGTGGAAGCGTTCCACCGCCATTTGCGCCGACTGGGTGCGGCGGATGACAAAAATGGTGACGGTGGTGGTGATGATGACCAGCACGATCAGCACCAGCGCCAGCCGCCAATTCAGGAACAGCGTGAGCGGCAGGAGCAATATGGCGCCAATGAAGGTGATGAGATGCTCCCGGAAGAAGGAGAGCCACATGCCAAACAGGTTATCGGCACCCACCAGCATCACCTTCATCAGCCGGCCGGACTGCACATCGCCATGAAAGGCCAGCGGCAGGCCCAGCACATGCTCGAAATACCGGCTCATCATCTGCAGGCGGTTGCGATGGGCCATGCGGTCAGCCAGCAGCGCCACGGCGACATTGGCGCCGATCGCGGTCAGCCCCACCGCGGCCCAGATTCCGAGCAGCACCGCCGCCTCGGCCCAGACATTGCTCTCCGTCATCCGCTCCGAGCGGGAAAGCAGGTCGATCACCCGGCCAAACAGCACAGGTTCGAGAAATTGCAGCCCGGCCAGCGCCATGGCCGAGAGGGCAAGGCCAATCGCCACCTGCCGATCGGCGGCGAGAAGGCCCAGAACGCGGGCATAGAGCCTGATGAACTTCATGGGCGATCTCCGTGCCCGCCTCGCATCGCGCAAAGCGCGGCGCCGGGCAAGGGATGTTTCTTGGGCCATGATTGTGGCGGTTTTCGTACCCAGCTATGGCCTTGAAACCCGCCCGCCACTGCGCCACTTCAATCACCGTAACGGGAGCGGGAAACGCAATGGCCGCAAATCGGGCCAGTCTTGGACGGCGCGCGGCCTTTGGCACGGCCTGGGCGGGTGCTGCGGCGGCGCAGGCCTGGGCGCCCTCGCGCCCCTTGCGGATGATTGTCCCCTTCCCCCCCGGCGGCAGCACCGACACGCTGGCGCGGATGACGGCCGAAAGGCTGGGCGCGGCGCTGGGCCAGCCGGTGGTGATCGATAACCGCCCCGGTGCTGCGGGCAGTATCGCCGCCGATATCGCCGGCAAGACCGAACCCGATGGGCAGACCATCTTCTTCGCCAGCATCGGCACGGCGGCGACCAACCAGTTTCTCTACCCCTCCATCCCCCATAATGGCGAAGCCCTGGCCGAGGTGGCGGGGCTCTTCTCGCTGCCCAATATGGCCACCGTGGCGCCCTCGGCGCCTTGGCGCAGCCTTGGCGATTTCATCGCCGCTGCCCGGGCGCGCCCCGGCGCCCTGACCTTTGGCAGCAGCGGCGCGGGCAGCAGCCTCCATCTCACCGGCGCCTTGGTGGCGGCCCGGGCTGGCATCGACATCCTGCACGTGCCCTATCGCGGCGCGGGGCAAATGCTCAATGAATTGGTCGCCGGGCGCATCTCCATCGCCTTTGGCAATATTTCCACCGCAATCGGCCTGGTGCGCGATGGCGCGCTGCGGCCATTGGCCACCACCGGGGCGCAGCGCAACCCGGCCTTGCCCAATGTGCCGAGCTTTGCGGAAACCCTGCCGGGCTTCGTCGCCACCGTCTGGTACGGGCTGCAGGTGCCGCGCGGCACGCCAGAAGCGGTGATCTCCCGCCTCAACCAGGAAGCCAATGCGATGCTGGCTGATGCGGCGGTGCTCGCCCGGCTGACCCATATCGGCGTCGCCCCCATGGGCGGCAGCGCCCAGGATTTCTCGCGCTTCATCGCCGCCGAGATCACCCAATGGAGAGAGGTGATCCGCACCGCCGGCATCACCGCAGAATAAGGAAAACGCCATGACCACGCCCCGCCGCGCCCTGCTCGCAAGCCCCGCCCTTCTCGCCTTCGGCCATGGGCCAGCACGGGCGCAATGGGCGCCATCGCGCTCCATCCGTCTGGTGGTGGGCTTCACCCCCGCCGGCACCACCGACATCGCCGCCCGCATCCTGGCCGAGCGGCTGACCCAGCGCCTGGGGCAATCGGTGTTGGTGGAAAACCGCCCCGGTGCCGGTGGCAATCTCGGCGCCGAAGTGGTGTCCAAGGCCGAGCCCGACGGCCATACCCTGCTGATGACGACGGTGAGCTCCGGCGCCATCAATTTCCCGCTCTATGGCCGCCGGATGCCGATCCGCCCCGAGGATCTGGCCGCGGTGGGGCTGCTGCTGCGGGTGCCCAATGCGATTTTCGTCGCCAATGCGGTGCCGGCCAATAGCCTGGCCGAGCTGGTGGCACTGCTGCGCGCGCGCCCCGGCCAGCTCAATATCGGCTCGAGCGGCATCGGCACCTCGCTGCACATGACGGGTGAGTTGCTGAAGCTGGCCACCGGCGTGCAAGTCACCCATGTGCCCTTCCGCGGCTCTGGGCCGATGTTGCAGGAGATGATCGCCGGGCGCATCGAACTGGGCGTGGATAATCTGCCCAGCGTGATTGGCCATCTGCGCGAAGGCAGGCTGCGGCCGCTGGCGGTGACCACCGCCGGCCGCAGCCCCGCCCTGCCCGGTGTTCCCACCACCGCCGAGGCCGGCTTCCCCGCCATCGAGGCCACCGCCTGGTTCGGCCTGCAGGCCCCCGCCCGCACCCCGGCACCCATCATCCAGCGCCTGGGTGCAGAAGTGAACGCCGCCGTGGCCGACCCGGCAACCTGGGCGAAGCTGGCCGATCTGGGCGGCATGAAGCCCGATCTTCAGCCCGATGGCGGCACCAACCCAGACGCTTTCGAAACCTTCATCCGGGCGGAAATCGCCAAATGGACCGAGGTGGTGCAGCGCTCCGGGGCTTCGGTCGAGGGCTGAGACCGAAACCTCACCTGCCACGCCGGGGCTGGTGCAGTTTTGATATGATCTCGAGCCGGTTGTTGAAAGACGAATAGCGCGGGAAAGCAACATCGAGGGGCTTTGCCCCTCGTTCTTTTCCCCCGCCACCCGCATCTTTCGGTAGCCTGCTCGATATTTAGTCCCGGCGAATGATCTCTCCAGTCCGCCAATCTTCCAGGGCCCGCACCCGCCGACGCAGCAGAAGGGGCGCCTGCCGGGCGGCGTCGGCGGCAGGGGAGGTCCAACGCTCGGCCTCACGGGGAAGGGCGGGCGTGAGTGCGGCAATCTGCAGGCAGGTGGCCAGGCGCTCTGCCTCCGGCGCATCGCGCCACATCGCGCAGGGCAGCTCCCAGCCATCAAGCAGCCATTCGGGGCGCGATGCCAATTGCCGCAGTGCCGCGGGCTCATGCAGCCATCGGCGCAGCAGCGCCGTGGGGTCCGCCATCAACTCATCGAGTTCCGTGATGATATGGCTGCAACCCGCCAAGGTCCTTTCGGCCGAACCGGTGATGATGCCGCTCGCCGGGCTGCCGCACGCTTCTGGGCTTGTCTGGCTCCATTCCGACAGGCCCTGGGAGAGGGCTGCAACCGCCATCATCTTGCGCCGGATGAGGGCGGGTTCGTGGTGGCCGGATATGCCGATATCCTGCAGCAAAGCCACCAGCTCTTCGAGATGGCCGGCCATGGCATCGGCAGGGACGCCGAGCACGCCCCCAACCCTGGCCAGGGCACGTTTGGCGCGCCGTTCAAGCTGTTCGGGATGATCCTGTTCCGGCGGCATCACCGCCTCTGCCGGCGTCTCATTTTGCCGGATCGTGAGCATCAGCAGCATGAAATTGGCCCGCACCCGGTCGCCATAGCGCCCGGTCTCCACCGCGGACCAACTGGCTTGGGCTGCCAGATCCGCCAGGCCTTCCTGCACGACCTGGCCGGCCGCGCGGCCGATGCTGGCCGGGCTGGGCATCGGCTCAGCCGACACCAGCTCCCATAATCGCCGATCATGCGGCGTGGGCGAACAAATATCCGGCAGGCCCGCCCATGGCAGAACGTAGAAACCCGCGCCGCCCGAGGGATTCTTGACCACCAGCTCCATCGCATTGCGCTCCCCCAGCCGCAGCCGAGCACCAACCAGCATCGGCGTGGTAAAGGGCAAGCTGATCCCGCGCTCAAGAAATGTCGCGGACTGCTGCTGCGTCAGCCAGAATCGATCAATCGGCGGGGGGCGGCCAGAAGACATGTCGCGGCACCCTAGGCCGCATGAGCTTGCCGAAAGATTACCCGAGCGACGATCAGGCCAGCCGCTTCTCGATCACGCCGCGCGCGGCGCCATCCAGCTTCAGCGCCACGCCCAGGCGGTCCAGCCAAAGCCGCTCGGCTGGGTTGATCTGTCCCATCGCGGCCACGCAGGCGGCGTAGAGCTGCGCCCGCAGCATCGGGTCACCCGCCTGCTGCGCCAGCGCCTCGGGTGTTGGCGGGTTGTCAAAACCGGCCAGAACATGCTCGCGCTCGGCCTCGTCAAGCCCGGCCGCATCCAATTGCCGGGCAATGGCGGCGCGCTCGGCCGCATCGCTCACGCCATCGGCGCGGGCGGCGGCCACCATGGCCTGGGTCAGCAGCAGGGCCTCGGTGGCCTCGGCGCGGGGCGCATCGGCGGCTGGCGGCGCTGGCTGGGGCGTCCAGGGCGAGCCGCCAGTATCGGGGATGCGCGCCCGAGTGGCAGGCCGAGGGGGCGGCGGGGGGGCAGGCCGAGGGGCAGGCAGAGGGGGCGGCGGAGGGCCCGCCCGGCCCGGTTGGGCTGGCGAGGGCGGCGGCGGCTGCACCGCCTCGATCGCCATATCCGCCAGGCTGCCCAGCAGCCGGCCAATCTGCCGGGTTTCGCCCGCTGTCATGCCAAAGGGGCCATGGCCGCGCCGGGCAGTGGCCCGCCGCGGCGGGGTGGCGGCACCATCGAGCAGCGCGCCGAGCATTCGTGCGACATTCATCGCCGCAGGCTACATCAAACCCAGCGCCCCGGCGATGGCCAGGATGGCGCGCTGGCAAAGCTGCAACGGGATCATCAGCCCGAAAAATCTGTCCAACAAACTTGACAGTTTTGCCCTCCACCGCCTCACTACATCCATGAATCAACCGCCGCACCGCATCTGCATCCTGGGGGCGGGTATTGGCGGCTTGGCCGCGGCCATGCTGCTGGCGGCCGCAGGGCGGGAGGTCATGATCCTGGAGCGGGCCGAGACGCTCGGCGGCAAGGCCCGCGCCATGCCCCCCGCCCATGGCATCACCATGCTGCCGGTGTTCGAAGCACTTTTCGGCGCCGCTGCCATGCCGCCACTCACCCGGCAGCGCCTGCTGGCGCGGCATCTCTGGTCCGATGGCGCCACGCTCGACATCGTCGATGGCATACAGGCCAATGCCGATGCCATTGGCCGCTTCGCCGGCCCCGCCGCGTCGCAGGGTTATCGTGATTTCGCCGCCCGCGGCCAGCGCTATTTCGAAGCGCTGCAAAAGCCCTTCATCGAGACGCATCGGCCGGCTGCCACGGCGCTTTCCACCAATGCCACCATGATGCGCCGCCTGGGGCTGGCCGCGCTGGCGCCCCTTTGGGAGGGTTTGGCCGAGCATTTCGCCGCCCCCCGGCTGCGCCAGGTCTTCGCCCGAGCGGCCTGCTGCGTCGGCGCCTCGCCCCTGCAGGCCCCGGCCACGCTGATGATGATCTCCCATATAGAACAGCAGGGCGTGTGGCAGGTGGAAGGCGGGGTGATGGCATTGGTGGAGGCCATGGCAGCGCATGCCATGGCACAGGGCGCCACCATTCGCCTGGGCACCGAGGCGGTGGATATCCGGCTGCGGGGCGGGCGCGTGGCCGGCGTCGCTTTGGCGAATGGCGAAATCCTGCCCGCCGATGCGGTGATCGCCAATGCCGATGCCGCCGCCATTGGCGCTGGGCTGCTGGGGCGTGAGGCAGCAAAGGCGGTGCCGGCCCTGCCGGCCAATAAGCGCTCCTTCTCGGCCATCATCTGGCGGCTCAAGCCACGCGATATGCCGGCGCAAAGCATTTTCCTGCCCGATGAACCCACCGCCGAATTCACCGAACTGCATTACCGCAATAGGCTGGCCACCCAGCCCAGCCTGCAAATCTCCGGCGGCAGCACCGCCATGGTGATGGCGCCCGCCCGCACCGATACCCGCCCGCTACCGCCAGAAGCGCTCACCGCCTGCGCGGCTGCCGCGCGCGCGCTGGCCGCCGCCGCTGGTCACAATTTCGAATTCGAGGACGACGTGCCCCAAACACCCGATGATTTCACCCGCCAGTATCCCGGCACTGGCGGCGCGCTATATGGCCAGGCGGCGCATGGCTGGTCAGCCAGCTTTGCCCGCCCGGTGGCGCGCACCTCGCTGCCCGGCTTTTACCTCTGCGGCGGTGGTACACATCCCGGCGCGGGGGTGGCGATGGCAGCCATATCCGGCCGCCTGGCCGCCGAGCGGGTGATGGAGAACCGGCCATGATGCGCGGTTGGGAGTTCAACCAGCCCGTGCCCGAGCGCGGCTATTGCTGGTGGTATGTCGATGCGCTCTCAGATGATGGCAAGCACGGCATCACCATCATCGCCTTCATCGGCACCGTCTTCTCGCCCTGGTATGCCTGGGCTCGGCGCGGCGGCGGGGGGGACCCTTCCAACCATTGCTGCATCAATGTCTCGCTCTATGGCAGCCCCAGCCGCTGGGCGATGACCGACCGGCAAAGCTGGACCATGCGCCGCGATGAGAACAGCTTCACCGTGGGCCCGAGCGGGCTGGTCTGGGACGGCAATAGCCTGACCATTTCGATCAATGAGGTGACAGCACCCTTCCCCAGCCGCCTGCGCGGCACGGTGCGGCTCACCCCCCAGGCACTCTCCACCCGTGCCTTTCAGCTCGATGCCAAGGGGAAGCACAAATGGCACCCCATCGCGCCCCGCTCGCGCGTTGAGGTGGAGTTCCAACAACCCGGCCTGCGCTGGTCCGGCCCCTCCTATTTCGACACCAATGCCGGTGCTGCGCCGCTCGAAGAGGATTTCTGCGACTGGGATTGGTGCCGCGCGCCCATGCCCGATGCCACGGCCATCCTCTACAACACCCAGCGGCGGGACGGCACCTCACAGGCCCTCGCATTGCGCGTCGGCCATGATGGCGCGGTGACCGATTTTGCCTCGCCACCTGCGGTGCAACTGCCGAAAACCCTGTGGCGCATAGCCCGGCCCACACGGTCGGAAAACGGCCAAGCCTTGGTGGTCAAAACCCTGGAGGACGCGCCCTTCTACTCCCGCTCGGTCATCAACACCCATTTGCTGGGGCGGGATGTGACGGCGGTGCATGAAAGCCTGGAACTGGACCGCTTCGCCAATCTCGCCGTGCAGGCCCTGCTGCCGGTGAAGGTGCCGAGGCCCTTCTGGTAGGCGATCTGGCCGCCTATGGAGGGCTGTTCGGCACAGCCTTCGGCGCCGCAACCCTGCTGCCCGTGGGCTCGGAACCGGTCTTCATCGCCATGCTGCTGGGTGGCGTGGGCGTACCGTGGCTACTGGTGGTGGTGGCCAGCCTAGGCAATATCCTGGGTGCGGTGCTGAATTGGTGGCTGGGCATGGAGTTGGAACGGTTTTCCGGCCGGCGCTGGTTTCCCGTCCCCCCGGCTGCGCTGGAACGGGCGAAGCGCTGGTATCACCGCTGGGGCCGCTGGACGCTGCTGCTGAGCTGGATGCCCATCATTGGTGACCCGCTGACCATCATGGCCGGGGTGATGCGCGAGCGGCTCTGGATATTTTTGCTGCTGGTGAGCCTGGCCAAGACCTGCCGTTTCGCAACACTGGCCTATATCACCTTGTGTTGGGCATGATGCGCCCCAGGAGAGACCATCGCCATGCTCGATAGCACCCACGACCCGCGGCCCCATGCCGTTGTCATCGGCTCCGGCTTTGGTGGCCTGGCCGCCGCGGTGCGGCTTTCCGCCCGGGGCTGGCGGGTCAGTGTCGTCGAGAAGCTCGATGCCGCGGGCGGGCGGGCCTATGTCTATCGGCAGGATGGTTTCACCTTCGATGGCGGCCCCACCATCATCACCGCGCCCTATCTGCTCGAAGAGCTATGGGCGATGTGCGGCAAGCAATTGAGCGATGACATCACGCTCAAGCGCATGGACCCTTTCTACGAAATCCGCTTCGATGACGGCACGGTGTTCCGCGCCTTCGACGATGTGGCGCGGATGAAGGCCGAGGTGGCGCGAATCAATCCCAGCCAGGTCGAGGGTTTTGAGCGCTGCATCGCCGATAGCGAAAAAATCTACGAGGTCGCCTTCGCCACGCTGGCCGATCAGCCCTTCCATAGTTTTTGGTCCATGCTGAAGGAAGCGCCCGATATGCTGCGCCTGGGCGGCATGCGAAGCGTCTTCAGCAAGGTGAGCGACTATTTCACCGATGAAAAACTGCGGGTGGCCTTCAGCTTCCACCCCCTGCTGATCGGCGGCAACCCGCTCACCACCACCGCCTATTACTGCCTGATCCAGCATCTGGAGCGGCTGCATGGGGTGCATTACGCAATGGGCGGCACGGGCGCGATCGCCGCCGGCCTGGTGCGCCTGGCCGAGGGCAATGGCGCCCAGTTCCGCTACAATGCCGAGGTGGCCGAGATCACGGTCAAGAATGGCCGGGCGAGCGGCGTGCGGCTGGCCAATGGCGAGACCATCGCCGCCGATATTGTCGTTAGCAATGCCGATCCGGCCTGGACCTATTCCCGCCTGCTGAAGACCCAGCCGCGCAAGCGCTGGACCGATGGCAAACTCTCCCGCGCGAAATATTCGATGAGCCTCTTCGTCTGGTATTTCGGCACCAATCGGCGCTTCGAGGATGTCTATCACCACGCCATGGTGCTGGGGCCGCGTTATGAGGGGCTGCTGCGCGACATCTTCTCCGGCAAGCCGCTGGTCAATGATATGAGCCTGTATCTGCACCGCCCCTCGGCCAGCGATCCCTCAGTCGCCCCCCCAGGTTGTGATGCCTTCTATGTGCTCTCGCCGGTGCCGAACCTGACCAGCGGCACGGATTGGGCGGCCGAGGCGGAAGCCTATCGCGCCCGGGTGCAGAAGCGCCTGGAAGAGACCATCATGCCAGGGCTGGGCGAGACAATCATCACCTCACGCGTACTCACCCCGCAGGATTTCCGCGACCGGCTGCTCTCCTACCAGGGCGCGGCCTTCGCCATGCAGCCGCAATTGTTCCAAAGCGCCTGGTTCCGCCCACACAATAAGAGCGAGGAGGTCGAGGGGCTGTTCCTGGTCGGCGCCGGCACCCATCCGGGGGCCGGGGTGCCCGGGGTGATTTCCTCGGCCAAGATCCTTGATGAGTTGGTACCGGCGGGGGCGGAATTCGTCAGGCGCTGATCGAAAGCTGAGCCCTACTCATACCAGCCCACATCCAAGGTTGCGACCTCGCCAAAGGTCGTCCCCCGCCGGCCAGCCTCGCGGATGATCGGCCAACTCGTGCCGGTCATGCTCAGAAACGGCCAAGGGTCCCGCCGGTCCCAACTGACATCGCGGGTCGTGGCCAGCCGCCGCGCCCGGCCGAAGAAGCCGGGGCGAAACGGCGCCAGATCGGTCAGCGCCGAATAGAATTGCTGCAGCACCCGCTCCGGCCGAAAGCGCGGCGGGCGGCCTTCCAGCAGCGCGGGCGCGATATCGGCGGTCTCGAAAAAATGCAGGCCTGAGGTGGTGCGCGGGTTGCACTCAATGCCCCAGGGCCGGTCATCCGCATCGAGGATGAAATCGAATGACAAAAAACCTGTCCAGCCCGTACCCGCAGCAAAGCGGGCAATCCAGGCCTCAGTCGCGGCATGGGCGATGCGCTCAAAGGCGATGGCCACCGAACCCGAAAATTGCGCGCCCTGATACAGCACATTGCCCACCACCTGCCCCTGCCGCGCAATGGCGCAGGAGCTGACGATGCGGCCATGAATGCGCCGCTGCAGAATGGTTTCCACCTCCGCCTCAGGCGGCGCCTGCCCGGCGGCGAAAAAGCGCACGCCACGACCCGAGCATGAATGCACCGGCTTGGTGATAAAATCGCCCGAAGCCGCGAGCGCCACCGCCTCAGCCGAGCCCAAGGCCGCGCTGGGCGGCACATCCAGCCCCAGCCCCTCTGCCAAAGTGATAAAGCCGCGCTTGTGATAGGCGCGCAGCACCGCCTCGGGCGGCATGGTCATCAGCCGTGCCGGAGTGCGCAAATGCGCCACATGCATCGTCTCCTCGGAGACGGGGACGACAAGCTCCACCCCCTCCGCCGCGATAACGCCCGCGAGATCTTGCAAATAACCCGCCTTGCTCACCGCCGGCGCCGTCACCTTGTGGCTGGCGGCCACCGCGCGGGAGGCCCCGGCCAGGGTCCAGCCAAAGGGTTCGGCCACCACCACGCGCCAATCATGGGCGGCGAAGCTGCGCGCGATATCCAGCGCCTTAGGCAACCGGCCCAGGGTGAGCAGCACCGTGCGCGTCATGCCCGGGGGGTGACGCGGCACATCACCTGTTGGGTGGGGCGGGTGGTGAGCCGGGCGGCAGGGCGCACCCGGCCCGGCTCCAGCACGTGAAAATCAAAGCGGCGGAACAGCCGGGCAATCAGCAGCACCGCCTCGGTGGTGGCAAAGGCAGCACCGGCACAAACCCGCGGCCCCAGGCCAAAGGGGATATAGGTGCCCGGCGTCATTTCCGCCTCCCGCTCGGGGGTAAAACGGTCCGGGTCGAAGACATGCGGGTTGGTCCAGAAGGCCTGATGGCGATGCAGCACCCAGGGCGCCACCATGATCATGGCGCCGCGCTTGACCTTATGGGTGCCAATGGTCGTCGCCTCCAGCGCCACCCGCGGCAGAAAGGTGATGGGCGGGTAGAGCCGCAAGGTCTCGCGAAAAATGTTGCGGATGAAGACGAGGCTGCGGATATGCTCAAAGCCGATCTCGCCGGGGCCCACCACCGCATCGATCTCAGCACGCAGCCGCGCCACCATCGCTGGCTGCGTCGCCAGAATGAAAAATACCCAAGTGAGCACCGAGGCAGAGGTCTCATGCCCGGCCAGGAACAGCACACCCAACTGGTCAATCAACTCCTCACGCGTAAAAGCCACCCCATCGGTGCCACGGGCGGCGACCACGGCGGCGGTGATATCGTCAAACTTGGCCCCGGCCTCCAAATGGCTGTCCAGCAGCGCGCCAAGATGGCCGCGGATCAGCCCGCAGGCATCCAGCACGCTTTGCTTTTGCGGCGCGCTTTTCCAGGCCGGATCAAAAATCAGCCGGCTGATTTCCACCTGGGCCACGCTGCGCTCGAATTCGGAAAAAGCATCGAACACATCATGCGCCGCCTGGGTTTCGAGGCTGGTGGAGAAGACGGTGCGGCAAATGATATCGGCGGTGAGGTGGCTCATCGCCAAATCAAGCGAGAAGGGCGTGCCCGCACCAGCGCCCAGCGTGGCCTCGGCCTGCTCCACGCCCGCCACCATATCGGGGAAGGCGCGGCTCACCCGCATCATGGTCAATGACGGGTCGATCATCGCCCGCTGCCGCGCCCAGGTCGCGCCGGAACTGACGAAAATACTATCGCCGATCAAGGGCTCAAGCGCTTCGACCATCAGGTCCGATTTGGGGAAAATCCCCTCCGGATCAGCCAGCACCCGCCGCACCTGCGCCGGTTCATTGACGATCAAAATCGACCGGCGGGACCAGCCGAGCCAGCCGATCTTCTGCCGAAAGGCAGCAGCCGGCAGCAGGCTCAACAAATCCCCATCACCCTGCAGGGCGAGGCGGATCAGCGAGATGACAGCCGCATAGGAGGTGGGCCGGGGCGGGGCATAAAGGGCTGCGCTCATGATTGCGATTGCGAAACTTTACAGTGACAACTGTCAAGTGGCATTGTCGGCACCGGAGGACAAGAGAGGCCCCATGCTGCTGATGTTTCATGCCCTGGTGGCAATCCATATCGTGGCGGGAACGACCGGCGCCATCACCTTCTGGGTGCCCGTGCTGGGCCGCAAAGGCGGCGTGGACCATCGCAAATGGGGCAAAATCTTCACCCTGGCCATGCTCATCACCGGCAGCCTGGCGATTTGCATGAGCATCATGACACTGATCGACCCCATGGGCACCCACCCGCATATGCCCGCAGGCTATGATGAGGTCTTCGTGCGGGCCATTTTCGGCTGGTTGATGCTGCATATGGGCATTCTGACGGTCAATCTGGCCTGGTATGGCTGGCTCTGTGTGCTGAATCGGCGCGACCATCTGGCCAATCGCACGCCGCTCAATATGGGCCTGCAAGCCGCGGTGCTCATCGCCGCGCTGAACTGCGCCCTGCAAGGCTGGCTGGCGGGAGAATATCTGATGATCGGCCTCGCCGTGGTGGGCATCGCCACCGGCGTGACCAATCTGGTCTTCCTGCTCAACCCCAAGCCTGCCCCACTGGTATGGCAAAAGGAGCATCTCAAGGCGCTCGTCGGTGCCGGAATCAGCGTCTACACCGCCTTCTTCGCCTTTGGCTCGGTGCGCATCCTGCCAGAACTGGCGCTCAACCCGGTGATGTGGGCCATCCCGCTCACCACCGGCGTGCTGATGATCCTCTACCACTGGCGGCAGATCGGCATGATGCGCCGGCGCGTGGTGACGCCCTGAAAATTCTGGTTGTGGGCGCCGGCGTGGCCGGCCTGACCGCGGCGGCGGACCTCGCGCGGCGCGGTGCCGACGTCACCATCCTCGAGCGCGCCGCCAGCCATGGCGGCAAGATGCGCCATGTCATGGTCGATGGCCGGGGCATTGATGGCGGACCCACCGTCTTCACCATGCGCTGGATTTTCGAAGGCCTCTTTGCCGATGCCGGCGAGAGCCTCAGCGATCATCTGGGCGTCTATTCCACCAATGTGCTGGCCCGCCATGCCTGGCGCGCCGGCGGCAGGCTTGATCTCTTCGCCGATATCGAAGCCTCGGTCCAGGCGATCGGCGATTTTGCCGGTGCTGCCGATGCCCGTGGCTATCGCGAGTTCTGTGCCCGCGCGGCCGCCATCTACCGCACGCTGGAGGGCAGCTTCATCGGCGCGGAAAAACCCTCGCAGCTCGATCTCGTGCGCCGGGTGGGGCTCTCCCGCCTTGGCGAATTGTGGCGCACGGCCCCCTTTCGCAGCATGTGGTCGGCCCTGGGCGACCATTTCAGCGACCCGAGACTGCGGCAATTATTCGGCCGCTACGCCACCTATGTGGGCGCCTCCCCCTGGTTCGCACCGGCCACGCTGATGCTGGTGGCCCATGTCGAGCAGGATGGGGTCTGGCTGGTGCGAGGCGGCATGCGGGCGGTGGCCGATGCCCTGCGCGGCCTCGCCGAACGGCAGGGCGCCAGTTTGCGCTGCGGTGCCGATGTCACCCGCATCATCATCGAGGGTGGCCGCGCCAAAGGCGTGGAACTGGCCAATGGCGAGCGCCTCATGGCCGATGCGGTGCTGTTCAATGGCGATGCCGCAGCCCTGCCCAGCCTCGGCGCCCCAGGACCAAAACCAGCCCAGCGCAGCCTCTCCGCCATCACCTGGTGCGTCAATGCGCCCACATCCGGCTTTGATCTGGCGCATCACAACGTCTTCTTCGCCGAGGATTATGCCGAGGAATTTCGCGCCATTTTCAACCGGCGCGAGGTGACGGCCGCCCCCACCATCTATATCTGCGCCCAGGATCGTGGGCTGCAGCCGCCCCCACCGGGCACCCCCGAACGCCTGCTGCTGCTCATCAACGCCCCCGCCGATGGCGATAGCCGAGACTTCAACGCCAGCGACTACATCGAGCGCACCCATTCCCTACTGGCATCCTGCGGCCTGCATATCGGCGAAGGCAGCGCAGTGGCGACAACCCCCTCCGGCTTCGATGCGCTGTTTCCCACAACCGGCGGCGCGCTCTATGGCATGGCCAGCCATGGCGCGACGGCAACATTGCGCCGCTCCGGCGCGCGGGGGAAAATTCCTGGCCTCTATCTGGCCGGCGGCTCGGTGCATCCGGGACCGGGCGTGCCCATGGCCGCCATGTCAGGCCGCCTCGCCGCCGCCCGCCTGCTCGAAGATGCCGCCGGGCGGAGCACATCGGTGGGTTTTGCCCCAGGACGCCACAGCCGCTGATCAATCGGCCGCATTGTCACCGCCCGACGCCTCCATCCTCGGACGAAACCTGCCAAGCTTCCCCCGCGTTGCGTGCCTGCCCCACATGTCAGGACCACGCCCTTGCGGATCAGTGCCGGCTGCCAAATCACCTATGACTGCCCACAACCCACCCCCATGCTGCTCATGGTCAGCCCGCATGCCTCACGCATGCCCGACCTGATAGGCCCGCACAGCATCACCTTCGCCCCCCCGGTGGAGCCGCGCGGCTATATCGATGGCTTCGGCAATGCCTGCACCAGAATCATGGCGCCGGCCGGCCGGATCACCATCACCACCCAGTTCATGATCGCCGATTCCGGCGCGCCCGAGACCATCCACCCCGAAGCCTGGCAGCGCCGGGTCGAAGAATTGCCCAATGACATCCTGGTCTATCTGCTGGGCAGCCATTATTGCGACACCGACCGCCTGGCGAATATCGCCTGGGAGCTCTTCGGCCAGACCGCAACCGGCCATGCCAGGGTGCAGGCGATTTGCGACTTTGTGCATAACCACATCAGCTTCGGTTATGAGCATGCCCGCGCCACCCGCACCGCATCCGAAGCCTTCGTCGAGCGGCAGGGCGTATGCCGGGATTATGCCCATCTCGCCGTCACCCTCTGCCGCTGCGTGAATATCCCCGCCCGCTATTGCACCGGCTATCTGGGCGATATGGGCACGCCCCCGCCGCATGGGCCGATGGATTTCGCCGCCTGGTTCGAGGTCTTTCTCGATGACCGCTGGCATTGCTTCGATGCGCGCAACAACACACCCAGGATTGGCCGCATCCTGATGGCGCGTGGGCGCGACGCGACGGATGTGGCCATTGCCACCACCTTCGGCCCCTGCACCTTGTCAGGCTTCGCGGTGTTTTGTGATGAGGCCGCTCTCATCACCTGAAGGGGGGCGCAACTTCTGGCGCCGCGCTGGGTTTCCATCTCGCAAATCGAGAAGGCGCGCGCCATGCTGAAAACCATCATCATCGCGGCCGGGGCGGTTCTGGCCACCACGCCGGCGATAGCCCAGCCCCAGCACAATCCCGGCCCGGCCCGCAACAATGCCGAACATGTGACGCACGCGCAGAGCGTGGCCGATCTCGCCACCATATGCGACCCGCAGATCACCGGCGTGCCGCGGCTGGAATCCATCGCCTATTGCCAGGGCTTCCTGACCGGTGCGGGGCAATACCATGCCCTGCTGCATCCCAGCGGCGGCCGCAGCAGGTCCTCCTTCTGCATGCCCAGCCCCGGCCCCTCCGTGGCCGAAACCGGCATAGGCTTCGCCCGCTGGGCGCGGGAGAACCCGCAATACGCCCATGAGGCCGCGCTGGATGGCCTGCTGCGCTGGCAGCAGGCGAATTTCCCCTGCCCGGCAGAGGGCCATGCCCGGCCCCCACGTCACCCCCGCTGAATACCAGGAGAATCCAGATGCACGCCCTTCGCCTCACCATCATGCTCGCAGCCGGCCTGGGGTTGGCCAGTTGCGCCGGGCTCAATTCCACCCAGCAACGCACTGCAACCGGCGCGCTCGGCGGTGCCGCACTGGGCGGCATAGCGGGCTCCTTCAGCGGCAATGCCGGGCTGGGCGCCCTGCTCGGCGCCGGCGTAGGCGGTGTTGGTGGCTATCTCTATGACCAGTCGCAGCCGCGATATTCTGGCCAGGGCTATCGCCGCTAGGCCCATGGTTTGGGCGGCCATGGGCGCTCTCTGCCGCCCGCAGCGGCAGTCTCGGTGGATAGACGCTTCGCCCACCACCGCCCCCCCCTACCCGGCCGCGCCCGCCATGTGCACACTCCTCACCCATGGCACAGATCGACACCACCCGCTTCCTCCAGGACCTGAACACGCTGCGCGAGTTCGGCCGCTTCAAGACCGGCGTCCACCGCCCCACCCTCTCGCCGCAGGACATGCAAAGCCGGCATTGGCTGGTGAAGCAGATGGAGGAGATCGGCCTTGAGGCCTCCATCGATGGCATCGGCAATGTGCTCGGCAAACATCCCGGGCCGGGCATCAAGCTCCTCGCCGGCAGCCATCTCGAAAGCCAAAATGAGGCGGGTTGGCTCGATGGTGCGCTCGGCGTCATGGCGGGCCTCGCCCTGGCCCGCGCCGGCCTGCCGGTGGATGTGGTGGCCTGCGCCGATGAGGAAGGCCATTTCGGCAGCTTCCTCGGCAGCAAAAGCCTGCTCGGCATTCTGGAAGAATCGCAGATCGACGCCGCGGTAAACCGCACCACCGGCCAATCCCTGCGCGACGCGCTGCGCGAAGCGGGGCTTGAGGGTGTCGCCCGGCCCAAGCTGGACCCCAGCCGCTATAAGGGTTTCTTCGAAATGCATATCGAGCAGGGCACCCAACTCGAACAGGCCGGCCTGCGCGCCGGCGTAGTGAGCGGCATCGTCGCCATCTGGCAATTCCGCATCATCATCGAGGGCAATCAGGACCATGCCGGCGGCACCACCATGGCCGAGCGCCGCGATGCCGGCCTGGCCGCCGTGCGGCTGCTCGCCGCCATCGATGCCGAATTCCCCCGCATCTGCGCCGAGCGCACGACCTGGACCTGCGGGCGCATCGCGCTCGACCCCGGCGCACCCTCGATCATTCCAGGCCGGGCGGAAATCCTCTTCCAGTTCCGCGACATCTCGGTGGAGGTGCTGAACCGCCTGCGCCACGGGCTGGAGCGCCTGGTGCAGGAGAGCAATCGGCGCGAGCGCTGCACAGCCACGCTGGAGGCGCAAAGCCTCTCAGTGCCCGTCGCCTGCGACGAGAAGATGCAAACCGCCCTCTCCCGCGCAGCCGAAGCCAATGCGCCGGGCCTGTGGCAAACCATGCCGTCCGGTGCCGGGCATGACGCGCAATACCTCGCGCGCATCATGCCTGCGGCCATGCTCTTCACCCCCAGCATCGGCGGCATCAGCCACCATTGGAAGGAAGACACCAAGCCCGAGGACCTGGCCATTTGCGCGCAAATCCTGGGCGATGCGGCAGAGGCCTATCTCAAGGCCAATTGAGGCGGCGGCTGCCTAAAACTCCTCCAGCAGCCGCCCCATCCCCTCAAAACGCTCCGTAAAGCCGCGCGTGCGCAGCGCATGCCAATAGGTCGCGGTATTGATCGCGATCACCGGCTTGCCCAGCCACATCTCCGCCGCCGCCGCCAACCGCACCATGGAGAGGTTGGTGCCCACCTGAATGATCGCATCCACATCATCACCATCGATCAGCCGCAGCGCCTCGCGGCATTGGGCGGTGGTGAAGGCGGCGATACCGGTCCAGCTTCGCGCCTGCATCGCGTGGTCGCGCACCACATCAAAGCCCATATCGTTGAAATACAGCTTCACCTGCTCATTCATCGCCGGCCAATAGGGGCTGAGAATGGCAATCCGCCGAATCCCGCCATAGGTGTTCAACGCCATGGTGCAGGAATGGCTGCCGATCGAAATGCCGATCCCCGACAAATCCTCCACCTCTTTCTGGAAGGCATCCGCCCCCTTCTTGCCATCGAAGAAGGTGACCGCGGACATCCCCATCACCAGATGATCAGGCGCGCAGGTCAGCACGCTGCGCACCGCATCAAGGGTATTCTGGCCGATCAGCTTAGCCCCGGCGATGAAGCTCTCATTCGACATCGCCTGGGTGTCGGGGGTGAAAATCCGGCTGTAGTGATTGGTCACACCAAAGGGCCGCATCGCCTCAAAATCCGGCTGGACGATGGTGTTGGTGGAGGGGCCGATCACCCCGAATTTCTGCCGAAACCCCAGAACGTCGCGTGACATGAAAAATCCTGATAATCGTGTGCCACGCACCAGAAACGGAATTTTTCAACGATGCAAGCCATCTCCCGCCGCGCCATGGGCCTGCTGGCCATTGCCACACCCGCCTGGGCCCAGGCCGATTATCCCAGCCGCCCTGTCCGTTTCATCGTGCCCGGCCCGGCCGGTGGCGCGGGGGATGTGCTGGGTCGGTTGGTGATGGAGCGGCTGGGCCAGACACTCGGGCAATCCTTCCTCATCGAGAACCGCGCCGGGGCGGGCACCAATATCGGCATGACGGTGGTGGCCCGCGCCGCGCCTGATGGCTATGTGCTCGGCCTCGCCTCCATCGCCGCCAATGCGGTCAATCGCTGGCTCTACCGCAACCTGCCCTTCAACCCGGAGACGGATTTCGCCCCGGTGGCGATGATAGCCCTGGTGCCCAACCTCATGGTCATCGCCCCGGCCATCCCCGCCCGCAATGTCGCCGAATTCATCGCCTATGCCCGCCGCAACCCCGTCGCCTTCGGCTCTGTCGGCGCGGGCTCCTCGCAGCATCTCGCCGGCGCACAATTCGCCCAGGCCACCGGGCTGGACATGACCCATGTGGCCTATACCTCCAATGGCGCCATGGCGACGGACCTGATGGAAAACCGGGTGCAGGTGGTGTTCCAGTCGATCTCGGCGGTGGCGGAACTCGCCCGCGCCGGCCGCGTCCGCCCCCTCGCCGTCACCGGCGAAAGCCGCGCCCCCGCCTTCCCCGATGTGCCCACCCTGCAGCAGGCGGGGCTCGACATCATCAGCACCGGCTGGTTTGGCGTCTGCGCCCCTGGCGGCACGCCGGATGCCATCACCCAGCGGCTGAACGAGGCGGTCAATGACATCATCCGCAGCCCCGAGATTCAGGCCCGCATCATCGCCGGCGGCGCGGTGCCCAAAATCACCACAAGGGCCGAAATGGCGGCCTTCATGGCCGCCGAAAGCGCGCGCTGGCGCCCGGTGGTGCTGGCCACCGGGCTGACGGTGGATTGAACGCAACCCCCATCCCCGCCCCCTGAGTGGCGCCAGCGCCCGAAGGGGCCTCTAGTCTCCTGGCGAAGCTGTGCCATGCTGGCCTTCCAACGAAAGCGCGGAGCCCCCCATGCTGAAAAAAACTCTGACCCTGATGGCGCTCTGCGCCAGCCTGCCGGCCTTGGCCCAGGTGCCAGCCAGCCTGCCCGCCGGCCCGCGGGTGACCATCGCCGCCGTCACCCAGCCGGTGCCCACCCAGCCGCAATACACCCGGGTGGACCAACCCATTCTGCGCGACCTGGTTCGCCAGCGTTCGGGCGGGCGCATCGAGGTGAGCCTCTCCACCCATGCCGAGCGCAACCTCGCCGGCAATGAAATCGTCCGTCTGGTGCGCTCTGGCCAGGTGGAAATCGGCGCTGGCACCCTCTCCACCCTCTCGGGCGATGTGCCCATCCTCGATGGCATCGACCTCGCAGGCCTCGCCCCCGACATCACCAATGCGCGGCGCATCGCCGATGACATGATGGCGGTCGCCAATCGTGACCTGGAGCGCTTCAACACCCGCCTCGTCGCCACCTACCCCTTCCCGGCGCAGGTGCTGTTCTGCCGCCAGCCCTTCACCAGCCTCGCTGATCTGCGCGGCCGGCGCATCCGCACCTTCGGCAATTCGCTGGTGGATTTCTTCACCGCCATCGGCGCCCAGCCCACCTCCATCGGCTTCCCCGAAGTCTATTCCGCCCTCGAACGCGGCGTGGTGGATTGCGCCATCACCGGCAGCGGCTCGGGTGCGGCGGCGCGTTGGCCGGAGGTTTCAACCCATATCTCCAACCTGCCGCTCGCCTGGGCGGTGGCCGGCTATATGGTGAACCTGCAATGGTGGAACCGCCTAGCGCCCGAAGTCCGCGCCTTCCTCGAAGCCACCATGAAACAGGTGAGCGATGAGCAATGGGCGCTGGGCCTCGCCGCCACGCGTGATGGCATTGACTGCAATATCGGCCGCACCGCCGAATGCCGCATCCACAACGTCGCCGCCCGGCCAATGACCGAGGTGGTGGCCACCGACGCGGACCGCGCCCTGGTGCGGCAGGTCTTTGAGCAGACCGTGCTGCCCGGCTGGGTGCGCCGCTGCGGCGCGCGCTGCGGCGAGGTGTATAATCAGGTGATCGCGCCGATCGCTGGCATGCGCTTCGGCGGTTGAGCATGTTGCTGCAAGCCGCCTCCGGCTTGCGCCGGGGCGTGGCCATGGTGGCGGCGGTGATGGCGTATCTGGCAGGCTGGAATTATCTGGCCTGCGCTCTGTTCATCACCTTTGACATCGTGGCGCGGAATTTCTTCGGCTTCTCCTCCCGCGCCACGGTGGAGGTCACCGGCTATGCCCTGGCCTGCGGCATTGCCTGGGGCCTCGCCCATACCCTGGCAGCGCGGGCGCATATCCGGGTGGATGTGCTGGTGAACCGCTTTCCGGTGGGTATTCGCGCACCACTCCATCTCTTTTCGCTGCTGCTGCTGGCCGGCTTTGCCCTATTCATCGCCTGGGCGGCCTATTCACTCTATGACGAAAGCGCGCTCTTCGATGCGCATGACAATTCCGCCCTGCGCATTCCCATGGTGATCCCGCAGGGGATCTGGATGGTCGGCATTTTCGCCTTCGTCACCATGGTGGCGGTCTTGCTGCTGGAATCGCTGCTGGCCCTGCTCGCCGGCCAGCCGGAACGCCTCGATGGCCTGCTCGCCAGCCGCAGCATCGATGACGAGGCGGCCGAGGCGCTGGACGCGCTGAAAATGGCCCAACCATGATCGCGGTATTTTTTCTGCTCGGCCTACTAGGCGTGCTGGTCTTCGCCGCCGCCTCGGGCGCGGCCGCGGTGCCGATCGCCGAAATCCTGATGCTGATCGGCATCTTCGTCGTCTTCTTCAGCTCGGGCGTCTATATCGCCGCCGTGCTGGGCGTGCTGGCCTTCCTCACCGGCTTTCTGTTCAGCGACAGGCCATGGTGGAATTTCGCCGGCCAAACCCTCTGGGGCCCCTCCTCGAATTTCGTCCTGGTGGCGGTGCCGCTGTTTCTGCTGATGGGCGAAATCCTGCTCCGCGCGGGCCTGTCGGATAGGCTCTACCGCGCGCTGAATGTCTGGCTCAACCGCATGCCCGGCGGCTTGCTGCACACCAATATCGTCTCCTGCGCGGTGTTCTCGGCCATCAGCGGCTCCTCAGTGGCCACGGCGGCAACAATGGGCTCCGTCGCCCTGCCATATTTCAAGGGCAGCCAGTATTCGCCGCGCTGGGTGCTGGGCTCCCTCGCCGCCGGCGGCGCGCTGGGCAATCTCATCCCACCTGGCATCACCTTCATCATCTATGGGCTGATCACCGAGACATCGGTGGGCGCGCTCTACATCGCCGCCCTGCTGCCCGCAGCCCTGGTCGTCGCACTCTTCACCCTGCTGATCCTGGCGCATGGGCTGCGCCACCCGATGGAAAAGCCCGCCAAACTCCCCATGCGGGAAAAACTGGCGGCGCTGAAGGACCTCACCCCCACCGCCATCCTCATCTTCCTCGTGCTCGGCTCGATCTATGGCGGCTTCGCCACGCCAACCGAGGCGGCGGCCCTGGGCGTGGTGGGCGCCATCTTCTTCGCCGCCCTCGAGGGCCGGCTGAATTTCCGCATGCTCAATGCCTCGGCCGAGGCCACGGCGCGCAACACCGCCCTGCTCGGCCTTATCATCTTCGGCGCCTATCTGCTGAACTACATTCTCACCATCATCAACGTGCCCCAGGCACTCGCCGGGCTGATCGCAGATTTGCCGCTGCCGCCCTGGGCCATCATGGCCTGCATCATCGCGCTCTACTTCGCGCTCGGCACCTTCATGGAGGGCTTCTCCATGATCATCACCACCGTGCCGGTGATTTTCCCCGTGGTGGTGGCGCTGGGCTATGACCCGATCTGGTTCGGCGTGGTGGTGACCATGCTGGTGGAAATCGCCCAAATCAGCCCGCCAGACGGCACCGTGATGTATGTGCTGCAAGGCATGCGGCCCAAACCCGGCGGGCCCATCACCGATGTCTTTGTGGGCGTGATGCCCTTCCTCCTCGCCTATCTGGGCGCTGTGCTGCTGCTGGTGATTTTCCCCGAAATCGCACTCTGGCTGCCACGCCTCCTCACCTAACCCTTTGGAGCTTCTTCCTATGTTCAAACGCATGCTTCTCCTCGCCGCCATGGCGCTGGCCACGCCCGCTATGGCCCAGAGCCCTGGCTTTGAGCGGCCAATCCGCATCATCGTGCCCATCGCGCCTGGCGGTGGCACGGATGTCTTCGCCCGGCTGCTGGCCGAGATCATCGGCACCTCCCTTGGCCAACCCATCGTGGTGGAGAACCGCCCCGGCGCCTCCTCCACCATCGGCACGCAATTCGTGGCCGAGCAGCGGGCGGATGGCACAACACTGCTCTTCACCGCCAATGCGCCGATCACCGCGGCACCGCATGTGATGACCACGCGCTACACGCTGGACCAATTGGACCCCATGTTCATCGTCGGCCATACCGGCTTCACACTCTGCGTGCGGCAAGACAGCCCGATCACCACGGCGCAGGAACTCATCGCCGCCATGCGCGCCGCACCCGGCCGCATGACCTATGGCACCGATGGCGTGGGCGGCAATATGCATCTGGCGGCCGAGCGGCTGTTCCGGGCGCTGGGGCTGGAGGCGACGATGGTGCCCTTCCAGGGCGCGGCGCAAACGCTCACCGCCTTCAGCGGCGGGCATATCGACCTCTATGGCGGCTCCATCGCCGTTGCCATGCCGGCCATCCGTGACGGCCGCGCCCGCTGCCTGGTACTGACCCAGCGCGCCCAGCACCCGGAGGTGCCCACCGCCGCCGGCCTCGATGCCCTGGGCGTGCCGAATGAGGAGACGCTGATCTGGTGGGGCATGCTGGCGCCGCGCGGCATGCCGGCCGACCGCCGTGCCGCCCTGATGACGGCCTTCGAGGCCGCCTGGCGCACCGAGCGTTTCCAGACCCAGCTCGCCCGCTCCGGCGTCACGCAGGTTTTCCGCAATTCGGCAGCCTCGGCGGCGCTGATCACCGAGGAGAACGAGGCGCTGGCGCGCGTCGTGCGGCAGATCGGCATCGAACGGCAGCGCTGAGATGGAAACCCGCCCCGTCCGCATCGCCGTCGATATCGGCGGCACCTTCACCGATCTGCAGATCCTCGATGCCCGCAGCAGCAACATCGTGGCGTGGAAAACCCCAACCACCCCTGCCGACCCATCGGAAGGGCTGATGATCGGGGTGCGGGAGGCGGCGGAGAAATTCGGTTTCGCACTCAGCGATGTGGGCCTGCTGCTGCATGGCACCACCATCGCCACCAATGCGGTGCTGGAACGCAAGCTGGCGAATGGTGTGCTGCTCACCACCGCAGGCTTCGAGGATGTGCTCGAAATCACCCGCCATGTCCGGCGCGACATCTACGGCCTGGCCCCCGACCCCTTCCCCTGCCTCATCGCGCGTGACCGCAGGCTGGGCGTCACCGAGCGCATCAAGGCCGATGGCAGCGTCGAAACCCCGCTCGATATCGGCACCACGCTGCAAGCCCTGGCCGCGCTGCAACCCGAAGCGGTCGCCATTTCCTTCCTGCACAGCTACGCCAACCCGGGCCATGAACGCGCCCTGCGCGATGCCATCCTGGCCGCCCACCCCGCCCTGCCAGTGTCCATCTCGTCGGACATCTCGCCGGAAATCCGCGAATACGAACGCACCAGCACCACCGTGCTGAACGCCGTGCTGGTGCCGGTGGTACGGGCCTATATGGAAAAACTGGCCGCCCGGCTGGGCCAGGGCGGCTTCTCGCCGCGCATCTTCCTGGTGCAATCCAATGGCGGCGTCTGCTCGCTGGAAACCGCCGCCGCCCAACCGGCGCGCCTGCTGCTGAGCGGCCCCTCGGGCGGCGCACTCGCCGCCTCGCGCATCGCCGGCGAATTGGCCAGGCCCAACCTCGTCGCCGTCGATATGGGCGGCACCAGCTATGACGTCTCGGTGGTGCAGAATGGCGGGGTTTCCATCGTCACCCAGGGCGAGATTGACGGGCTGCCCGTGCGCCTGCCCATGGTGGAAATGCGCACCATCGGTGCTGGCGGTGGCTCCATCGCCGCCGTGCAGGCCGGCGGGCGGCTGACAGTGGGCCCGCGCAGCGCTGGCGCCCGCCCCGGCCCCGTCGCCTATGGCCGCGGCGGCACCGAACCCACCGTCACCGACGCCAATCTGGCGCTGGGCCGGCTGGATGCGCAATTCTTCCTCGGCGGCGCCATGCAATTGGATATGGGCGCGACCGACGCGGCGCTGAACCGCCTCGGCGCCGCACTCGGCCTGGGGCCAGAAGCCGCGGCCGAGGGCATTCTCGCCCTCACCAACGCATCGCTCGCAGCGGCAGTGCGTCTTTCCCTCTTCGAGAAAGGCCTGCATCCCCGCGATTTCTCACTGCTGAGTTTCGGCGGGGCCGGCGGGCTGCACGCCACCGAAGTGGCCGATGAAATGGGCATGTCCGAGGTCATCTTCCCCCGTGAGCCCGGCACCCTCTCAGCCTATGGCATTATGTTCTCAGACCTGGTGCAGGACATCTCCCGCTCGCGCCTCTTCACCCTGGGCGCCCCCGCCCTGCCCGGCCTCACCGCGCTGATCGGCGAATTGCGCGAAGAGGCCGAGGCCCGCCTCGCCCGCGACGGCGTGGCCCCCGCCGACCGCGTGCTGAGTGTCGCCGCCGATATGCGCTATCTCGGCCAGGCCTTCGAATTGCTGGTGCCCTGGGGCGACGTAACCACCCCCGACACCGCCGCCCTGGCCAGCCTGGAAGCGCGCTTCCACGACGCGCACCGCCAGCGTTTTTCCTACTCCTCCGAAGGCGAGGTGGTGGAAATCGTCACCCTTCGCGTCACCGCCACCGGCCGGCTTCCCCGCCCCGAAACCACAGCACCGGCACCCGCCGAACGCGCCTCGGTGAAGGGGGTAAGAAAAGTATTTGCCAACGGCATCTGGCACCAGGCGGTGATCTGGGACCGTGAGGCGCTCAAGCCGGGCGATGTCATCGAAGGCCCGGCCATCATCGAGGAAGCCTTCGCCACCCATTACATCGCGGCGGGCTGGAAGGCCGGCCTCGCCGATGCCGGCGCCATCATCGCGACGAGGAGCCTCTAAAACCATGCTCTCCCCCATCGATATCGAGGTCATCCGCAACGCCCTCTCCGCCGCCGCGGCCGAGATGGATGTCACCGTCTGGCGCACCAGCCGCAGCACCATCGTGCGCGAATTGCTGGACTACTCCACCGCCGTCTTCGATGCCGATGGCTGGAACCTCGCCCAATCCGCCCGCATCCCGCAGCACCTCAATTCCATGTCGGCGGCGCTCCGCACCCTGCTGGAAAAATTCGTCGTGGCCGAGGATTGGGGCCCCGATGACGTCGTCATCACCAATGACCCCTATTGCGGCGGCCAGCATCTGCCCGACATCGTGGCCTTCCGGCCAGTGTTTCATGAAGGCGTGCGCATCGCCTATGTCGGCACGCTCTGCCACCACATCGATGTCGGCGGCCTCGCCGCCGGTAGCTACGCGGCAAAAGCCACGGAAATCTTCCAGGAAGGCCTGCGCATCCCGCCGGTCAAACTCATCGAGCGCGGCGTGCGCAATGAGGCGGTGTGGAGCATCATCCGCCAGAATATCCGCAAGCCAGACCTGCTGCTGGGCGATTTGCAAAGCCAGATCGCCAGCCTGGAAGTCGGCCGCACCGCCCTCGCCCGCCTCGCCGCCCGCTATGGCGCCGAGGCGATGCTGGAAGCATCAAAACGAATCCTCGACATGAGCGAGGCCGCCATGCGCGCCGCCATCGCCGCCATGCCCGATGGCACCTATGCCTTCACCGACCAATTGGATGATGACGGCATCGATCTGGGCAAACCCATCATGCTCAACATCGCCCTCACCATCGCGGGCGAGACGGTGACGGTCGATCTCTCCGGCTGTTCGCCCCAGGTGCAGGGCCCCACCAACGCCACCCTGGCCAGCAGCAATTCCGCCGTGATGTTCGCGCTGATGAGTGCGGCACTGGGCGGCGCGCGGGGCGAGAACTTCGCCATGAATGCCGGCTGCTACCGCCCCATCACCGTCATCGCGCCCGAGGGGCTGGTGGTGAATGCCCGCGCCCCCGCCCCCGTGGCGCATCGCGTGGCCATCACCCACCGCCTGCTCAACGCCATGTATGGCGCGCTGCATCAGGCGGTGCCCGAGCGCATCCCCGCCGCCTATTACGGCTGCTCCTATGTCACCACCTTCCAGACCGTGCGCGCCGATGAAAAGCGCGACGTGCTGGTGGAAATCGAGATCGGCGGCTCAGGTGCCGCCCCCGCGAAGGATGGGGTGAACGCCTATTCCTCCGGCATGCACAATAACAGCAATATCCCCATCGAGATGATCGAGGCGCAAATGCCGCTGACCATCACCCGCTATGCCCTGCTGCCCGGCACCGGCGGCGATGGCCAATATCGCGGCGGCCTGGGCCTGGTGCGCGAATGGCGGGTGGACAGCCCGCGCTGCTTCTTCACCGCCAATATGGACCGCTTCTTCAGCCAGCCCTATGGCCTGGCGGGGGGCGAGGCCGCCTCGGTCGGCAAACTCGATCTGCTGCGCGGCACCACCACCACCCCCATCCCGCCAAAATCCGACAATATTCCCCTCGTCGCCGGCGATATCGTCCGGCTGGAAACCTCCGGCGGCGGCGGCTTCGGCCCAGCCACGGCGCGGCCCGCGGCAGCGCGCGCGGCCGATCGCCGCATGCGCTATGTTTGAACATCGCCTAGCCCCCCAGCGCTGGTTCGAGGATTTCACCGAGGGCGAAATCTTCAACCTGCCCAGCCGAACCATGACAGAGGCGATCTTCCTCGCCTTCCAGGCCGCCAGCGGCGATAACCACCCCATTCACTATAATGTGGAATTCTGCCGCGCCCATGGCATGCCGCATATGCTGGCCCATGGTTTTCAGGTCGCCATCCAGACCGTGGCCGGGGCGGGGATGTTCCCCTTCATGGTCGAGGAATCACTCAAAGCCTTTCTCGACCAATCAAGCCGCTTCCTCGCCCCGGTCTTCGTGGGCGACACGCTCTATCCCAGCCTCACCGTGGCCAAACTCGAAGCGCAAAACACCACCGGCATCCTCACCATGGCCAGTTCCGTGCGCAACCAGAAGGGCGTGGTGGTGCTCGACGGCACACAGCGCTACCTTTTGCGCAAACGCCAATGAGGAACACGCCATGGCCCGCATCAAATATGACCTGAAAGGCACGGCCGCCCTCGTCACCGGCGGCGCCTCGGGCATTGGCTTCGCCACCGTGCGCATGCTGGCCGAGGCCGGCTGCCGCGTCGCCATCAACCACCTCGCCGATGACCCGCGGGGCCCAGAACAGGTGGCAGCCCTCACCGCCGAGGGTTTTTCGGTGCTCAGCGCCCCCGGCAATGTGGCCGACGCGGCGGACGCGCCGCGCATGGTCGAAGCCGCCGTCGCCTCCCTGGGCCGCCTCGACTACCTCGTGAACAATGCCGGCACCCCAGGCACCCGCCACGCCATCCCGCCCACCGCGCTCGACCTCATCACCGAGGAATTGTGGCAGCAGGTGCTGGAGGTGAACCTACTCGGCGTCTTCCGCTGCGCCCGCGCCGCAGCACCGCATTTGCGCGCCACGGGCGGTGCCATTGTCAGCGTCGCCTCCATCGCAGGGCAGAATTCGCCCGGCTCGTCCATGGCCTATGGCGCCAGCAAGGCGGGGGTGATCTCACTCACCAAAAACCTCGCCCGCGGCCTGGGGCCTGAGGTGCGGGTAAACGCCATAGCACCCGGCGCGGTGGATAGTTCCTGGATGGTGGAATGGACCAATGAGGCCCGCCATGAGTCGATCGAAGGTGCGGTGCTCAAGCGGCGCTGCCTGCCGGAGGATCTGGCCGAGGTGATGCTGTTTCTGCTGGCAGGCGCTGCGATGGTGACAGGCCAGACCATCACCGTCGATGGTGGCCTGACGCTCTGATTCAGCGCGGCCCGGCGGTTGCCATCGCCAGCCGCGCGCCAGGCGCAATCCGCCGCAGCTCCTCCTCAATCACCGGCGCGGCGAGGATGAAAACCTCCCGCCGCGCCCCATCCCAAAAACCCTCCATATCCATCCCGGTGAGCGCTGCCATTACCGGGGCCGTCCCCGGCGCCGCCAGCGCCGTGGTCAGCCCCACCAGCCGGCCGGACCGGTCCACCACCGGCCCGCCGGAAAACCCCATCAGCGCGCCCATATGCGCCGTAAAGCCGCTGCCAAAGCCCTGCATGCGCGCGCCGGGGCGGAAGACATGCCCCTGCGCCACCGCCCGCCCCAGCCCCTGCGGCCCCACCGCCCAAACCGGCGCGCCGCGCGCCGGCACGCTGCCCGCAACCGCCGCCGGCGCCACAAACCCAGCCGGGGCGCAGAGCACCGCCAAATCCATCCGTGGCGAAATGGCCATCACCCGCCCCGGCACAGCCGCCCCGCCATCGCCCCGGCGGAGTTCCACAGCCTCACCCGCCTGGCGCAACACATGCGCATTGGTCACCAGGGCCACGCCATCACAGCCCGGCCCCTCCAGCGCCACCGCAGCCCCCAGGCTCACCCCATTGGCCTGCACGCTCACCAGGCTTTCAGCCGCAATCCGCCGCGCGGGGGTGCCGGCCGCCTGCTCCGCCGGTAGGCCGGCACAGCCCATCAGCAATCCCACAAACGTGGCAAGGGCGAAACGATACAGCACGGAACCTCAGCCTTCAGCAGGTGAAGGCCAGCACTATCCACAGCACCGGCAAATAAACCCTTTACGGAGCAAACGCCCGCCGATCATCGCAGCCGGGCGAAAAACCCCCGCAGCAGGTCGCCACACTCCCCCTCCCGCACGCCCCCCAAAACCTCGGGCACATGGTTGCATTGCGGGTGGCTGAACACCCTAGCGCCATGCTCCACCCCGCCCCCCTTGGGGTCATAGGCACCGAACACCACCCTCCCGACGCGAAACAGCGCCGCCGCCTGCGCGCACATCGCACAGGGCTCGAGCGTCACCGTCAGGGTGCAGCCCACTAGGCGCTTATCGCCCCATCGCCGCGCCGCCGCGCGCAGGGCCAGGATTTCAGCATGGGCCGAAGCATCGCCCAGCGCCTCCACCTGATTGCCCGCCATGGCCAGCACACGCCCCGCCGGGTCGGTCACCACCGCACCCACCGGCACTTCGCCGCGTGCGGCGGCCGCGGCGGCCTCGGATATTGCATGATCCATGGGTGATGGCATGCGTGCAACTTGCGGCGTAGGGCTGCTAGCGTCTAGCAAGGGCCATGCACAAATTCCCCGTCATCGGCCTGACCTTGGATGCCGAAGAACCCGGCGGCTATTCCAAATTCCCATGGTATGCCCTGCGCCAGAATTATTTCACCGCCGTGCGCGAGGCCGGCGGCCTGCCCATTGCCCTGCCGCATGACGCAGCGGCCGCGGCGGCGTACCTGGCACTCTGCGATGGCATCCTCGTCACCGGCGGCGCCTTCGATGTCGATCCGGCTCTGTATGGCGACACCAGCCTGCACGAAACGGTGAGCCTGAAGCCCGCCCGCACCGATTTCGAACTCGCCATTACCCGCGCCGCCCTGGCCGCCAATAAGCCGGTGCTGGGCATTTGCGGTGGCGAGCAACTGCTCGCTGTGGCACTCGGCGGCACGCTGATCCAGCACATCCCCGACAGCATCGCCAATGCCCTGGCGCATGAGCAGCCCAACCCGCGCGACCAACCCGGCCACACCATCGCCATCACCGCCGACACGCTGCTCGCCCGCATCGTGGGCAGCGCGGCCATGGCGGTGAACTCCGCGCACCATCAGGCCGTGGCCACACCCGGCCCCGGCGCCATGGTCAATGCCCTCGCCCCCGATGGGGTCATCGAGGGCATCGAACATCCCGGCTATCGCTTCGCACTCGGCGTGCAATGGCACCCCGAATTCAAGGTCGATACCCAGGACATTGCCATTCTTCGCGCCTTCGTGGATGCAGCCCGTGGATGATCTCCCCCCCCCCGACGAACATGATGACGACGCCCTGCCCGAGGCACGCGGCGAGCGCATCGCCAAATGGCTGGCCCGCGCCGGCATCGCCAGTCGGCGAGACGCTGAAAAGCTGATCGCCGAAGGCCGGGTCAAAATCGCCGGCAAACCCGTCACCACCCCCGCCACCTTCGTGACCGAGAATGATGCGATCACGGTGGACAATAAGCCGGTGGCGCAACCGCAGCGCACCCGGCTGTTCCGCTACCACAAGCCCGACGGGCTGGTGACCACCCATCGCGACCCGGAGGGCCGCCCCACCGTCTTCGACAAGCTGCCCCCCGGCCTGCCGCGCGTGGTCAGCATCGGCCGGCTCGACCTCACCTCCGAGGGCCTCCTGCTGCTGACCAATGATGGCGCGCTGGCAAGGCGGCTGGAATTGCCGGCCAATGGCTGGCTGCGGCGCTACCGGGTGCGCGTCTTCGGCCACCCCCACCCGGACGACCTCGCCGCCCTGGCCCAGGGCATCACCATCGATGGCGTGCATTACGCCTCCATCTCGGCCGAGATGGACGCCAAGCAGGGCGACAATGCCTGGCTGACCATGGGCTTGCAGGAGGGCAAGAACCGCGAGATCCGCCGCGTTCTCGCCCATCTGGGCTTCAGGGTCTCCCGCCTTATCCGCCTCGCCTATGGCCCCTTCCAGCTGGGCTCCCTGCCCAAGGGCGCGGTTGAAGAGGTGAATGCCAAGGTGCTGCGCGAGCAATTGGGCGTGGCAGCGCCGAAACGCGGCCATCCGTGAGGGTGATCGCGGGCGCCCATCGCGGCCGCAAGCTGGTGGCCCCCGCGGGCGATGCCACCCGCCCCACCTCGGACCGCGCACGCCAAGCGCTGTTCGATATGCTGGCCCACGCCCCCTGGGCAGAGCCCGATACCTTGCAGGCCGCGCGGGTGCTCGATGCCTTTGCCGGCTCGGGCGCACTGGGGCTGGAGGCGCTGTCCCGAGGCGCCGCCCACGCCACCTTCATGGAAAATTCCCGCCCGGCCCAGGGCGCCATCCGCGCCAATATCGAGACCTGCCGCGAAGGCCCACGCACCAACCTACTACCCACCGACGCCACGCGCCCGCCCCGCGCACCAGCCCCCTGCAGCCTGGTGTTTCTCGACCCACCCTATGGCGCCGGCCTGCTGCCACGCGCCCTCGCGGCGCTGGCCGACCAGGGTTGGTTCGCCCCCGGGGCCATTCTCTGCCTGGAAATGCAGGCGGATGAAACGCTGGACCTGCCGCATGAGGTGCTGGCCGACCGCAAACACGGCGCGGCGCGGCTGCTGGTGCTGCGCGCTGCCTGACGCGGCACAACGAACAGCGAGGGAAGACAAGATCGAGGGACTTTGCCCCTCGAGCACCCCAGGAGGAAACTGAGTTTCCTCCACCTTCGTTAAATTATTGATTTGAATATTATTCAAAGGTCCAGGAAAATCATTTTCCTGGTGGGAGATCGCGAGAGGGCAAAGCCCTTTCGCTCTTATCCTCCCCCTCCCCCTCCAACTCTCTGTTTCCCCGCATTTTCCACCCCCCTTGCAAAGCCGCAAGGCTGGTAAATACTCAGGGCGCCCCAGCCGCCATGTCATAAGTCACCCACCAGGTCCGCGTGGCATGCTTGTCATACAGCGTGCGGGCGCGGTGATTATCATCGGCGGTGATCCAGCGAATCGTCTCCCAGCCCCGCCCCCTGGCTATGCCGCGCAGCGCGCCCAGCAGCCCCGGCGCCGCGCCTGAGCCCCGCGCCGCAGGGTCCACGAACAGATCATCGAGAAACATCGCCGTGGTCGCCCGCAGCGGCCTTGCATAGGGCCGCCAATGCGCGAGACCCACCGCCTGCCCCGCCGCATCCTCGGCAATCAGCCCGCCGAGCTCATGGCCCGGGTCATGCAGCCAGGCCCAGACCGTGTCGCGCATCTGCGCGCTCTGCTCCACGCGGTAGAATTCGGCATAGCCGGCATAAAGCCGGTCCCAGGCCGCACGGTGACGGGGTTCGATGGGCAGCACAGGCATGGTCAGAACTCCAAAATTCCAGCGGCGCAAAGGCCGCGCAGCAGGCCCGTGGCGTGCAGGGTCGATTCCATGTCGCCATCACGCAATATGCGCCTGATATCGGCCATGGGCAGCACCACCGTCTCCAGCGTCTCGCCCGGCTCCAGCCGGGGTGCTGCCACAGCGTGGCAGCCAATGCCCAGCACCACATGGCAGCGATTATTGTTGCGCGCCGGGTCGGGCCACAATGCGCCGACAAGCCGCCAGGCTTCGGCCGCAAAACCCGTCTCCTCCAGCAATTCACGGCTGCCGGCGGCAATCGGGTCAATATCCTCAACATCCATGATGCCGCCCGGAATCTCCAGAATGAACCCCCGCGCGCCCTGCCGCCATTGCCGCACCAGCACCACCTCCTGATCCCGGGTGATGGCCACAACCACCAACCAATCCGGCAGGTTCAGCACCCACCAGGGGTCGAGCACGGTGCCAGCGGGCGTGCGCACCGCCTCCGCCTCCACCCTCAGCCATGGGTCATGCAGCACATTGGGGGTGGAGAGCGTCTCCCACCCGCCCGGTGCCGGCGGCGTCAGGCGGTTGCGGTTGGCGCCGCGCATTTGGGCCCGTTATTCCGCCGCCTGCTGCAATTGCTGGTTGGCGTAGTCCTCGAGCGGCGCGCAGGTGCAGACCAAATTGCGGTCGCCATGCACATTATCCACCCGCTTCACCGGCGGCCAATATTTCTGCGCCCGCACGAAGGGCAGCGGGAAGGCCGCCTGCTCGCGGCTATAGGGGTGGGTCCAATCATCGCTCAGCACCTCGCTGGCAGTGTGCGGGGCGTTTTTCAGCACATTGTCGTGGGCGTCGGCCCGGCCCTGTTCCACGCTGCGAATCTCAGCGCGGATCGAGATCATCGCCTCACAAAACCGGTCAATCTCGGCTTTCGGCTCGCTCTCGGTGGGCTCCACCATCAGCGTGCCGCTCACCGGCCAGGACATGGTGGGGGCATGGAAACCATAATCCTGCAGGCGCTTGGCGATATCCTCCACCAGCACGCCGCCGCCCTGCTGGAAGCCGCGGCAATCCAGAATGCATTCATGCGCCACCATGCCCTCGCTGCCGCGATAGAGAATGGGGAAATGGTCGCGCAGCCGGACAGCGATGTAATTGGCGTTGAGAATCGCCACCTGCGTCGCCCGCATCAGCCCAGCCGCCCCCATCATCCGGATATAGGCATAGCTGATGGGTAAAATCGCCGCCGAGCCAAAGGGTGCCGCGCTCACCGGGCCAAACCCCGTGGCCGGCCCCGCTTCCGCCAGCATCGGGTGATTGGGCAAATGCGCCGCCAAATGCGCCGCCACACCAATCGGCCCCACCCCCGGCCCGCCACCGCCATGGGGGATGCAAAACGTCTTATGCAGGTTGAGATGGCACACATCGGCACCGATCTTGCCCGGGCTGGTGAGCCCCACCTGCGCGTTCATATTCGCACCATCCATATAGACCTGCCCGCCATGGGCATGGATGGTGGCGCACATCTCCTGAATCGCTTCCTCAAACACGCCATGGGTCGAGGGGTAGGTCACCATCAGCGCCGCCAGATTGGCCGCGTGCTGGGCGGCGCGGGCCTTGAGGTCGGCCACATCGATATTGCCGTCCTTGTCACAGCCCACCACCACCACCTTCATCCCCGCCATCACCGCCGAGGCCGGGTTTGTGCCATGGGCAGAGCTGGGGATGAGGCAAATATCCCGATGCGCATCGCCCCGGGCGCGGTGATAGGCGCGAATGGCCAAAAGCCCGGCATATTCGCCCTGGCTGCCGGCATTGGGCTGCAGCGACACCGCGGCAAACCCGGTCACATCCGCCAGCCATCCTTCCAGCCGGCGGATCATCGCCAGATAGCCCCGCGCCTGATCCACCGGGGCAAAGGGGTGGATATTGGCAAAACCAGGGAAGGTGATGGGGATCATCTCCGCCGTGGCATTCAGCTTCATGGTGCAGGAACCCAGCGCAATCATGCTGCGGTTCAGCGCCACATCCTTGTCTTCCAGCCGCTTGATGTAGCGCAGCATGGAATGTTCGGCGTGATGGGTGTTGAACACCTCGGCGGTCAGAATGGCGGAATGGCGAGTCAGCGCCTCAGGGATCCCCCCGGCCACGGCACCCAGCGTCATGCCGCCCAGAATGCCGGCCAGCTCCGCCAATTCCTCCCGCGTCACCGTCTCATCCAGCGCCACCGCCACCGCGCCCTCAAGCCGGCGCAGGTTGAAACCGGCCGAAAGTGCCGCCGCCATCACCGCATCAGTATGCGGGCCGGTCTCGAACACAACCGTGTCAAAAAACGCCGCATGGCGATGCGGAAACCCCGCCGCACCGGCCAGCAGCCGCGCCTGCAAGGCGACCCGGCCAGCAATGCGCCGCAAACCTTCCGGCCCATGCCACACCGCATACATGCTGGCCATCACCGCCAGCAGCACCTGCGCGGTGCAGATATTCGATGTCGCCTTCTCCCGCCGGATATGCTGCTCGCGGGTTTGCAGCGCGAGGCGCATGGCCGGCGCGCCGGCGGCATCAAGCGAGACCCCCACCAGCCGCCCCGGCAGCAGCCGCTTCAACCCATCCTTCACCGCGATGAAGGCAGCATGCGGCCCGCCATAGCCCAGCGGCACGCCAAAGCGCTGCGAGGAGCCGATGACGATATCCGCCCCCATCTCCCCCGGCGGCGTCAGCAACACCAGCGAGAGCGGGTCCGCCGCCACAATCGCAATGGCCCCCTGCTCGGCGGCCACGGCAATCTCCGGCGTCAGGTCACGCAGTTCACCCGTCGAGCCTTGGTATTGCAGCAGAATGGCAAAGGGCTTTTCCGCCGCAATGGTCTGAGCCATCGCCGCCACCTCGGCCACCACCACCCGAAACCCCACCGGCTCGGCACGCACCCGCACCACCGCCAGCGTCTGCGGATGCAAATCAGCCGCCACCACCAGCGTGGTCGATTTGCCCTTATGCGCCGCATGCGCCATGGCCATCGCCTCGGCCGCCGCGGTGCCCTCATCCAAGAGGCTGGCATTGGCCACCGGCAGCCCGGTCAGGCTGGTCACCATGGTCTGGAAATTGACCAGCGCCTCCAGCCGCCCCTGGGCAATCTCCGCCTGATAGGGGGTATAGGCGGTGTACCAGCCCGGGTGTTCCAGAATATTGCGCAGAATCACCGGCGGCGTATGGGTGCCATGATATCCCAGGCCGATCAGCGATTTGACCTGAGAATTCGCCTCGCTCAGCACCCGAAGCTCGGCAATGGCTGCGGCCTCATTCACCGGCGCAGGCAGGGCGGAAAGGTCGCTTTCGCGAATCGCCGCCGGCACGGTGCGCGCGGTCAGCTCCTCCAGGCTCTCCGCCCCCACCAGGCGGAGCATGGCGGCGATATCGGCCTCGGTGGGGGCGATGTGGCGGCGGGCGAATTCACCATGGTCTTCCAGCGCGGCCAGGTCCTCGAGCGACATCACAGCGTCTCCACAAAGGCGGCATACTTACCCTCATCCATCAGATCATCCGGCAGGGGGCCGTTCGGCTCGATCTTGAAGAACCAGCCCTCAGCCGTTGGCTCGCTATTGATCAAGCCAGGATTATCCACCAGGGCGGAATTCACCTCCACCACCCTGCCCGCCAGCGGCGCATAGACATCGGAGGCCGCCTTCACGCTCTCCACCACGGCAATCGCCTCACCCACGGCCACCTCGCGGCCGATCTCGGGCAGATCGACAAACACCACATCGCCCAGCGCATTCTGCGCATGATCGGTGATGCCCACGATGGCGGCGCCGCCATCGAGGCGCACCCATTCATGGTCCTTGGAGAATTTCGTGTCAGTCATGGCAGGGGCCTTTCAGCGGGCGTAGCGGTGAGGATGGAAGGGCAGCGGCGCGACATGGGCCGAAAGCCCCTTGCCGCGCACCAAAAGTTCAAGCGGGGTGCCATCGGCCGCGTGTTCACGCGCGACATAACCCATGGCGACAGGCGCATTGACCGAGGGGCCAAACCCACCCGAGGTGATCTCACCAATATCAAGGCCAGCGGCCTGGATCGGGGTATGGCCGCGCGCCGGCTGGCGGCCCTGCGGCTGAATGCCCACCCGCAGCCGGCTCACCCCATGGTCAAGCTGGCCGCGAATGGTCTCGGCACCGGCAAAATTCCATTCCATCCGGCGGCGCTTGCCAATCGACCAGACCAGATTGGCCTCAACAGGGGAGGTCGTCTCATCAATATCATTCCCATACAGGCAGAGCCCGGCCTCAAGCCGCAGCGAATCCCGCGCCCCCAGCCCCGCCGGCATCACGCCCGGCAGCCCCAACAGCGTCTTGGCAAAGCTTTCGGCCTGTTCGGCCGGGAGAGAAATCTCCACCCCATCCTCGCCGGTATAGCCCGAACGGGAGATGACCATCCCCTGCCCCTCCCATACGCCCATGAATTTCAACGCCGCCAGATCCGGCAGAATGGTCGCCAGCGCCGCCACCGCCCCCGGCCCCTGCAGCGCCAGCAGTGCCCGATCAGCAAGCGGGCGCAGCGTCACACCGCGCGGCAGCACCGATTCGATCAGCGGCAGATCCACATGCTTGCGGCTGGCATTGACCACCAGAAACAGCCGCTCTCCCATATTGGCGAACATGAAATCATCGATGATGCCGCCCTGCTCGTTCAGCAGCACCCCATAGCGCTGTCGGCCGGGCTTGAGGCCCTGCACATCGGCCGGCGTCAGCCGCTCCAGCGCCGCCGCGGCACCCTCGCCCACCAGCTCCGCCTGGCCCATATGCGACACATCGAAAAGCCCGGCCGCAGCGCGGGTGTGCAGGTGCTCGGCCATGATCCCGGCCGGGTATTGCACCGGCATGGAATAGCCCGCGAAAGGCACCATGCGGCCGCCCAATTCGCGGTGCAGCGCAGAAAGCGGTGTTGCCAGCAGGTCCGGTAATTCGGTCACAAATCCCCCAGCCACATCCGTGGCGGTTGAGTTTCGTGACCCCCCTCTGTCCATGGACCTGAGAGATTAAGGCTGCCCCGCCCCGCATGCCCGCCTGGGCGGCGGCTGCGGCGCTCAGCGCCCTTTGCTCCTTCGGTGCCGGTGCCTTGCGGCTGGCCGGGCTTTCCAGAGTTCCCTATTCCACGCGGCCCTGGGTGCCTGAGCGTTTCCGGGGGCCGGTTGCGCCTTCGGCGGGGGTGTTTGAAGCCCCTCTCTCCCGCGTGGATTTCACGGGTGGAGCTGTCATACAGGCCGCCCCGCGTCGCGGCAAGATCAGTTGGGGCAGCAGAGCAGGCGGCGGGAAGAGCGAAAGAGCTTTGCCCTTTCGCGCTCACCCCGCAGGGTCGACATATATGTCAACAATTTTCCTGGGCCTTTGATGAATATTAAAATCAATAATCTAATGAAGGTGCAGGAAACTCGTCGACATACATGTCGACCCTGCTGGGGTGCTCGAGGGGTAAAGCCCCTCGATCTTGCTTCCCCTCGCCGGTCGCTTTTCAGCAGGGTGGTACAGAGCCATTTCACCAAAAGCGAAGACGGTGAAACGGCTCTAGTTCTTTTTTTAACGGATTTTCCGAGTCGCCTTGCGAAGGAGCAAGGCTTTAAAATGCTTTAGCGCGGCCCACGGCGGCGGTTGAGCGCCAGTTCGGACTCATCGAGCAGAAAGCCCAGCACAATCGTGTAATCCGAACCCCGGCGTTGCTCCGAAACCGGCAGCACCAGTTCAATCGGCTCCGAGGTTTGCCGCGTGCTCGTGCTATTGGCCGGGAAGCTCAGCGCCTGGGTGAAGACCTGCCGATTGAGCAATGTGCCGCGCGAATCGGTAATGCCCACCACCATGGGAATATTGATCTGCCGCGCGCCGCCCGCCGCGGGGCCGCGATCGGCCTGCACAATCACGCCAAACTGCACCGAGATGCTGCGGTCATCCCGCGCGCCACGGCAACGGCCATTGGCAATGCCGACCAGCCTTGCATCGACGACCATATTGGTCAGGTCCGGCGCCGCAGGGTCACGATAGCGCGTCAAATCCACCATATCGGGCACCAGCCCGGGCATCGGGCAGGCCACCAGCAGATCATCGCCGCGCGGCCCGCTGCAAGCCGCCAGCAGCGCCAGGGCCAAAACCATCAAAGCGCGCATGAACCATACCCCCTGTTACGGCTGGCCACCCCGTGACCCTGCCTGTAGAACACCTCATATGCCCCGAACCAAGCCTCTTCGGAAGTGACGCCACCCATGCCAGATGCGACGACCAAGCCCCAACTGCATGTCCTGCTCGCCGGCCCGCGCGGCTTCTGCGCCGGCGTGGACCGCGCGATCAAGATCGTCGAGGAGGCCATCCGGCAATATGGCGCGCCGGTCTATGTCCGCCATGAGATCGTGCATAATCGCTTCGTGGTCGAAAGCCTGGAGCGCCAGGGCGCCGTCTTCGTCGAGGAACTCGATGAAATCCCCGATAATGGCAAACCGGTGGTCTTCTCCGCCCATGGCGTGCCCAAATCGATCCCCTCCGAGGCGGAGCGGCGAAAAATGTTCTACCTCGATGCCACCTGCCCCCTGGTCAGCAAGGTCCACCGCGAGGCCGAGCACCACCATGCCCGCGGCCGCCATATCCTGATGATCGGCCATGACCATCACCCCGAGGTCATCGGCACCATGGGCCAATTGCCCGATGGCTGCGTCACCCTGGTCGAGGATGAGGCGCAGGCACGCCTCGTGCAGCCCCCGGCAGGCCAGCCCCTCGCCTTCATTACCCAGACCACGCTCTCGGTCGATGACACGGCCGAAATGGTGCGCATCCTCACCCAGCGCTTCCCCGACATCGCCGCCCCGGCGAAGGAAGACATCTGCTACGCCACCACCAATCGCCAGGCCGCGGTGAAGGAAATTGCCCCCCGGGCCGATCTGATGATCGTGGTGGGCGCGCCCAATTCCTCCAATTCGCTGCGGCTGGTGGAGGTGGCGCAACGCGCCGGCGTCGCGCGCTCGATCATGGTGCAACGCGGCCGTGACCTCGATCTGGCGTTGCTCGAAGGCGTGCGAACGGTGGGCGTGACCGCCGGCGCCAGCGCGCCCGAGGTGCTGGTGGAAGAGGTGCTGAACCGCCTGCGCGAAGGCTATAACCTGCGCACCGAGGAGGTGGTGGTGGCGGAGGAGAAGGTCATCTTCAAATTGCCAGCCGCCCTCACCCAGCCCGCCGCCTGATGTGATCGCCTGAACCCTTGGCCGTTTACACCGAAGTCTCGGACGAGGCGCTCCGCGCCTTCCTCACCGATTACCCATTGGGCGAACTCATCGCCTTCCGTGGCATCGCCGAGGGGGTGGAGAACAGCAATTACGCGCTGAAAACCACCACTGGCGACTATATCCTCACGCTCTATGAGCGCCGGGTGGACCCGGCCGAACTGCCCTGGTTCCTCGGCCTGATGGACCATCTGGTGCATCGCGGCCTCGCCTGCCCCGCGCCAGTGCCCGGGCGCGACGGCCAGGCCCTGCGCGCCCTGGCCGAGCGCCCGGCAGCCATCTGCACCTTCCTCCCCGGCGTCTGGCCGCGCCGGGTGCGGCCGGGGCATCTGGCCCCCTTGGGCGATGCGCTGGCCCGGCTGCATTTGGCCGGCGCCGATTTCGCCCCCACCCGCCGCAATGCCCTCGGCCCCGCCGGCTGGGCTCCGCTGCTGGAGCGCTGCCGTGCCGATGGCGATGCGGTGCAGCCGGGGCTGATCGCCGCACTCGACCAAGCCCTGGCCTCCATCCTGGCCGAATGGCCGGCCGGGCTGCCGGTGGGCCACATCCATGCCGACCTCTTCCCCGACAATGTCTTCTTCATGGAGGAGGCAGGCGAGGCGCTGCGGGTGTCCGGCATCATCGATTTCTATTTCGCCTGCACCGACCTCCTGGCCTATGACATTGCGGTCTGCCTCAACGCCTGGTGCTTCGAGCCGGATTTCTCCTTCAACGTCACCCGGGCGCGGGCCTTGCTGCGGGCCTATTCCGCCATCCGCCCGCTCTCCCCCGAGGAGCGCGCAGCCCTGCCCGTGCTCTGCCGGGGTGCAGCACTGCGCTTCCTGCTCACCCGCCTCTTCGATTGGGTGAATACACCGCCGGGCGCGATGGTAACCCGCAAGGACCCGCTGGAATATTTCCGGAAACTGCGCTTCTTCCTCAGCGCCGAAAATGCGGAGGCGGTGGGTGGATAAGATCGAAATCTGGACCGATGGCGGCTGCAAGCCCAATCCCGGCCCCGGCGGCTGGGCGGCCATCCTGCGCTTTGGCGCCGCCGAGAAGGAACTCACCGGCGGCGACCTTGCCACCACCAACAACCGCATGGAACTGACCGCGGCGATCATGGCGCTCGAAGCCCTCAAACGCCCCTGCGAGGTGGTGGTCCACACCGACAGTGAATATGTCCGCAACGGCATGGAGCGCTGGATTAAAGGCTGGGTCCGCAACAATTGGCGCAATGCGGCCAAGGAGCCGGTGAAGAACTTCGAACTCTGGCAGCGCCTATTGGCCGCCGCCAAGCCCCATCAGGTGGAGTGGCGCTGGGTGCGCGGCCATAATGGCGATGTGATGAATGAACGCGCCGATGTGCTGGCCACCCGGGCGCGCGAGGAGGCAGGGGGCTGAACCCCAAGCCTTCAATGCACCCCGCCCGATTGATGCGGGCTGTCCAGGCTGAAGGCCGGAATGGCGGCATCAAAGCTCTCGCCACTCACAACCTCGACCATATGATACACCCCGCGCATAAAACCCGAGGGCGTGGGCAGCGGCGTGCCGGAGGTATATTCGAAATTCTCCCCCGGCTCGAGCACAGGCTGCTCGCCCACCACCCCCTGGCCATGCACCCGCTGGGTGCGCCCCTGGCCATCGGTGATGAACCAACTGCGCGCCCGCAACTGCACCGTCACCGAGCCTTCATTCGCAATTTCAACCCGATAGGCCCAGACATATTGCCGCCTCTCAGGCGCTGACTGGTCCTCCAGATAAAACGACCGCACGGAAACCCGCACCCCGCGCGTCGTCGCAGTATAGGCCACCGGGCGCGTGGTCATGCCCCGCTGCACCAGGCCCGCACCACCGGCCCCGGGATTGCCACCGCAATCGCCGAGGCCAGCGCCAAACCGAGGCCGCGCTCCAGCCTCATTCCGCCGCCAGTGCGAGGGGTGCGGCCGCATCCAGCGCCTCGGCCAGATCATCGATCAGGTCGGCCACATCCTCGAGGCCGACGCTCAGCCGCACCGCACCATCGGAAATGCCCAGCTTCGCCCGCTCATCGGCGCCAATGCGCAAATGGGTGGTGGTGGCGGGGTGCGTCACCATCGACTTGCTGTCACCCAGATTATTAGAAATATCAATAACCTGCAGCGCATCCATAAAACGGAACGCCGCCTCCTTGCCGCCCTTCAGCTCCAGCGTTACCAGCGTACCACCGCCCGACATCAGCTTCAGCGCCAGGCCATGCTGCGGATGATCCGCCCGATACGGGTAGCGCACCTGGGCGATTTCCGCCCGCTCGGCCAGGAAATCAGCAATCGCCACCGCCGAACGCATCATCGCATCCACCCGCAGCTTCAGCGTCTCCAACCCCTTCAAAATCACCCAGGCATTGAAGGGCGACATGGCCGGGCCCGTGTTGCGCACATAAGGCTGCAACACCTCATCCACCCATTTCTTGTTGGACAAAATGGCGCCGCCCAGCACCCGTCCCTGCCCATCCATATGCTTGGTGCAGGAATAAACAACAATATCAGCGCCCTGGGTCAACGGCTTTTGCAGCAGCGGCGTGGCAAACACATTATCCACCACCACCAGCGCGCCAGCCGCATGGGCCAAAGCCGCCACCGCCGGCAAATCCACCAAATCCAGCATCGGGTTGGAAGGCGTCTCCAACAGCACCATCGCCGTGGGGCGAGACAGCGCCCGGGCCCAGGCCTCCAAATCCGAACCATCAACGAATTCATGGGTAATGCCATAACGGCCCAGCAAATTCGCCACGATCCAATGGCACGAACCGAACAACGCCCGGCTGGCCACCACATGATCACCCATTTTCAAATGGCTGAGCATCGCCGAATGCACCGCCGCCATACCAGTGGCAGTCAAACGGCAAGCCTCGGCGCCCTCTAGGGCGCAAAGCCTATCCTCCAACATCGAAATCGTCGGGTTGGCAAAGCGGCTATACTGGTAACGCTCGATCTTGTTCTCAAACGTTGCCTCCGCCTGCGCGGCATCGTCATAAACGAAGCCTGAGGTGAGATAAGGTATCTCCGCCGTCTCGGCATTCTCGGAGCGGCGAAGGCCGCCACGCACGAGCAGAGTGGCGGGTCGGAATTGGCGTGCCATGGATCAAGCCCAATCAATACGGCGTCCGGCCCCCAGATGGTGAGGGGGCGAGGCGATGGTGCTCCCACCGCATCGGCCTGTTTAGCGCGCTTATTTCACCTCGCCGCAAGCTGGCCGGACAAATCGCGAGGAGCCCCGGGGGACCGTTCACATGGATATTCCTCGGTGCGAGGGAACGCAAGGGGCTTTGCCCCCTGCACCCCCAGCAAGGGCCGAAAGGCCCCTGCACCCCTTCGGTTTTGGGTTTCGCGGCAGCGGGAGGGATGGCGGGGATACGGGAGGGCGTAAGCAGGGTTGACTTTTTTGCGCGTTAAGAAAATTATTTCTACAGAATTGTTTTAATTTGCATTAAAATAAATGAAGGGAAAGCCCGTGCTTCGCCAAGCGTCACTCAAAAGCATGATGGCCGCAGCCATCTTCCTCGCCGGTTGTGGTGAACTCCGCACCATCTCCGCACCTCTCACGGAAGATCCGACGGCAGCGCGTAACGGCGCCGAAGCGGGAGGTCTCGTCTATGGCCTGCCCTACACCGTGCTGCGCATCGATGGAAAACTTGAGGCTACCCCGCCGCGCGTCACCTACACCATCACCCCTATAATCCTGGCCGATCCTGCTGCTCGCTTCCGCGCCCGCTTCAACCCCTCCGGCTGGGATGACAATAGCCTCGATGTCACCGTCAACGCCGAGGGGCTACTGACCTCCGGCTCCGCCACCATCACGGACCAGCGTGGGGCAATCGTCGTCGAAGCAGCCCGCCTTGCAGGTCAAGGGGGCGGCCTCACAGGGTTCGGGCTTCGGCCGCCCTCCCCTCCGGGCACGCCAGCCCCACCCAGCCCCTACCCATTCTCGGTCACCTATACCGCCGATCAACTGGCCTCAGCCCAGGCGCTGCCGGACATGGCGACAATCCGCCTGATCCCGCCCCCCAGGGAGGCCACTGCCGCCAGCACCCCACCGCGCTGCGATTTAAGCCTCTGCTATCGCCCCATGACGACTGTCTTCGGCGAAATCAGCCGCCCCAACTCACCGACCCCACTGGCCAACCGCTTCGCCCTATCCATCGTGGACACCAGCAGGGTCGAAGGTGTCCAATTGGTCGGCGCAGCCCTGGTCACCCGCAGCAATACCCTGACCTTCAACAATGGCGTGCTGACCCGCCACCAGATCGATCAGCCGAGTTCGGCACTCGCCCTGGCCAGAATGCCCACCAAAGCGCTCGAAGCCTTCACCACGGCGCTGTCCGGGGCGCTGACGCTGCGGGTGCAGCAAACGACCAACGACGCCCAATTGGTCCAGCAGCAGGCTGCATTGCTCGAAGCCAGGGTGAAGTTGCTCCAGGCCGAACAGGCCCTCCAGGCCGCCGCCGCCCAGAACGCCGCCCGATAAGGCCAGCGGGCCAGGAGGGCACTCCCGGCTTGACATTTTAGGTATTTTGTCTTATTTCTTCAAGGGTGTTGTTTGACAATCGCACCCGCCCCACGCCGCCCCGGCACGCTCAACCGCGCCCGGGGCGAATTTGTCCGCAAACAACATCTTTACCAAAACCACCCGCCCGCACCCTCGCCAGGCAATTTGTCCGAAAACAACATCAATGCGTTACGCCAAACGGGGTCGTCGTCAAACCCTGACACCACGCCTGCGCCTTATGGCAGGCTATGCCCCTGCCACAGACGCTCCAGCAGCGCCGCCGCAGGCAGATTGCCCAAAACCGGGGCAGCCAGCTCGGTGAACTTCTCCGACAATTCGCCATCGGAGAGCGGCATATCCGGGTCACCCTTCCGGGTCGGCTGATACTGCGTCAGCGTCCGGTTATCGCGCAGCGTCACGGTCAGATTGGCCGCTCGCTGCCGCGGATAGGCCTGCGCCAGCCCAGGGTCCAGGCTGACCGAAACGCGCGGCATAATGGCGCGAATGGCCGGGCTGGCCAGATTCTCAGGCGAGAAGGCCGCCTGGCGCACCGCACCAATCTCCAGCAGCGCGCCCATGCAATATTGCGCCGAGAAGCGGCATTCCTGCTCAGTCTGCGCCTCCGGCCGGTCACAGACATCCTTGGTCGCGGTGTAGCCGCCGATATGAATGGCGGCGATATCCTCCACCGCGAAACGATGCGCGGCCCTGAGCGCAATCATCGCATCCAGCGCCGGAAAAATATGTCCGCAGCAGCCATGGTTCTTAAAAGTCATGGCCGAGATCAGCGCCGGCCCATCCAGCCCGGCCAGCGCCTGCTCCCAATTGCCGGTATCCTTGGACGTCGCCGCCGCAAAACCCACCGGCCCATGCAGCACATCCAAGGCACCCGTCATGCCCGCAGCGGCCGACATTGCGGCCAGCGCGCCGGCCTCAGCCGCATGGCCGGGATGCAAGGGCTTGCTCATGCCATCACCGCGAAACGCCTGCTGCAACCCACCCGTCATGGTGGTGGCCAGCGCCACCGCATGGGCGATGCGCGTGGCATCGCAGCCCAACACCACCGCCACCGCAGCAGCGGCGCCCATGGTGCCGACAGTGCCGGTGGTGTGCCAGAAGCGGTAATGGCTCGGCGTCACCGCCATGCCGATGCGGCACGCCACCTCATAGCCCGCCGTGATGGCGCGGTGCAGCGTTTCCAGCGAGGCATTGTGATGCTGCGCCGCCGCCAATGCCGCGGCGATGGTCACGCTGCCAGGATGATGACCACTGTCGCGATGGATATCATCGAACTCGACAATATGCGCCGCCACCGCATTCAGCAGCGCAGCATGGCGAATGCCCGAGAGCTGGCCATCCACATAGGACATCGCCCGCCCCGCCCCGCGCTCCTCGGCCAAGGCACGGGCCATCAGCGTGGCCGGCGGATGCACCGCGCCGGCCGAAACGCAGGCGAACCAATCCACCATGGCGCGGCGCACATGATGCGCGGGTGCTTCCACCCGCGCGGCATGCTCGGCCAGGATCAGCAGCGGGTTCATTGCGTATTGCGCCGCAGCACCTCGCGGTTGATGACCATTTCCTGGTCCAGCGTGCCGTTGAAATGGCCGATGATGCTCTCCACGCAGGAGAGCCCCATGCGCTGCATGCCCTGCACCGTGCCGGCTGCACTATGCGGCGTGACCAAGGTATTGGGCGCGCCGAGCAGCGGGTTAGAGGCCACAAC
>NZ_JBBARU010000008.1:0-86153 GCF_040399605.1 Rhodovarius sp.
GGGGTTAGCTCATCTCAATCAGCCAGCCGCATGGGACGACGCCATGCGCAAGAACTCGAAGGCGCGGACCGTGGCTGGGCAGATATTAGCTGTTCCAGTCGTCCGCGCCGCTGGTGCCAGCGATCTCGTGCGTCCATTCCACCTTCTTGTAAACGAAGGACCAGTCTTCCAAGTGGCTGATGCCATCGTTTTCCGTGCGCAGCGCCAGCGGGAAATGCGCTTTGCCATCCACCAGCACGCACTCGCTCCACTTCATGGTGTAGTACTTCTCAACGCCACCGGATTGGGCGGTGCGGAAGAAGGTCAGCTCGATGGTCAGCTGCTCGCCGCTGCAGATCGCCTGCCACAGCAGGGGCGACGACTTGTCCATGTATTTGGTGAAGACGACGGGCTTGTGCTGGCGCACGCCAGCGGCCTGGCCAGTCTGCACGTTGGTGCCGACATTCACATGGGTGGTGAGCTGCTGGACGATGATCTCGTCTTCATGGCTCTTCTGCGACAGCGCGCCGATCGAATCGGCCGTGGACGCACCAGCAGACATGTCGCCCTGCTTGGCACCGGTGATTTTCATGTAAGCGGGAATTGGCATCACGGCCTCCTTGTATCAGCGTGGCGACCTGCTCACGCCTGAGAACGATTGTTGCCAGCCATTAGGCGAAATCGCAAGCTCGTTTCATCGCATCGCGCTGATGCAATTGGAACTTCATAGAAGCGGGTGGTGTTGCTATAGCCCACGCGCCAATTCGCTGATAACCAAAGAAACAGGATGCGCGGGGCTGGCCGCGACCAGCACCGTCTCGCTGCCATTGCGCAGCAAATCCTCCGACAGCGGCAGCACGGCGGCGACGGTGGCGGCGAAGCCGGCCTCGATGCCTTCACGCACTGTGGCGAAGTCGACCGAGGAGAGAACTTTATTCACCAGCAATTCCAGCCTGGGCACCTCCAACCTTCGCGCCACGTCGAGGGTAATGGCGGTGCCCTGATAATCCTGCCGGTCCGGGCGCAGCAGCAGAAAGAGCACATCGGCAATGGCAATGGAGAGCAGGGTTGCCTCATTCAGGCCGGGATGGGTGTCGATCACCAACCAGTCGAGTTCCAGCGCCTCGCCCAAGGCCTGGAAGCCTGCATTCATCCGCTCGATATCATAGCCCTCGCGGACGATGCGGGCGATATCGGCCGCGCGCATGCTGCCGGGCACCAGGAACAGCGCCCCGGGCCCGACCAAGGCGGCCTGGCCTTCAGGCCCGCGTAGCCTGCGGCCGACATCGATTGCCGCCTCCTCGATGCCGCAGCGCGCCCACAGATAGTCGTTGAGCGTCATACCCAGCTGCTCGGGCTCCAGGCCGAAGAGCACATGCACGCCGGGCGAGGCGATATCGGTGTCAATGATGCAGACCCGCGCGCCGCCCATCGCGAGCGATGACGCCAGATTGGCCGTCAGATTCGATTTGCCGGTGCCGCCCCGGTAGGAATGCAGAGCGAGGATACGGGTCATGGCTCAGGCGCCTTCGCGGTTGCGGATGGCGCGTGCGCGCGCCTGCAGGCTGACAAAGAAATCGCTCTCGATGATCTCGGCCACCGCCGCGGCGCGGCCCTTTTGGTCAATCTGCACCTCAAGCCGCGTCATCTGCCGGCGCAGCCCGTCATTTTCGGCGGCCATGCGGCCCTGCGCCTCACGCAGCCGGCGGCCGGCCTCCTCCAATTCTCCCACCATAGCCTTCATGCGCAACTCGCGCGCCTCCAGCTGGACCACCATCAGGCCGAAGCTCTCGGCAAGCTCGGACAGGCTATCGCCGCCCTCGGCCTCGGCAAAGATAAAGAAGCGGTCCACCGCGTCGTAATGGCCTTGCGCTATCTCTGCGCAGATGCCTTTTAGCATCGTGGCAAGGTCGGTTCCGTTCACTGCGAGCGCTCCAATCGATTGCGGGATAGTCTGGCACGAAAGCACGGAGAGTGACGATGGACGAAACCAAGACAGGCCCGCGCGCGGTGTTCTGGTATGCCGCCGATCTTGGCGGCGCCGCGATGCTCGTGCCGATCACAGCGCAAAGTCGCGACCGGGTTCTGGCCGGGATGGGCGCCAAGCTCGATCTGGCGATGCCCAATCTGCTCGGAGAAAAACCGCAGGGTTTTTCTATCCGCCTGACGCCCGGCGGGCTTGGCGATCTCTCGCCCAAGGCGTTGGTGGCGGCGACACCCTTCCTGGCAGCGGCGATGGAATGCCGCGCGCGCGCCGGCGAGGAAAGGTTGCAAGAGGAATTCCCCGCGCTCAGCCAATTCATCGCCGCCTTGGCGCCGCCTCCTGCGAAGCCGGGCGACGCATCGGTGGACCGGCTCTTCGCCATGCTCGACCTGGGCGAGGCCGCGCCGGCTGCGGATGGTTTGGCCGATACGCTGCTGGCGCGGCAGATCGCGTTATTGCTGGATGACCCGGCGCTGCTGCGGCTAGAGGCGGCCTGGCGCGGTCTCGCCCTGCTGCTGGAGGGTCTCGACCCCGGGGTGGAGATCCGGCTGATTTCAGCCGCGCGCAGCGATCTGGCCGGCCAGGTCATGGCGGCGCTGGAGGCGCTGGACGCCGAGGACCCCTTGGCGCCCGACGCCGTCCTGCTGGCCGAAACCTTCGATCCTCGCGGCCCTGACGCCGCCATGCTGGGCCAGCTGGCCATGGCGGCAGAGGCTGCCTCGGTCCCGCTCATCGCCGAGGCCCCGGCCAATATGACCGGCCTGACATTGGAAGCGGTGGCCAAGCGCCATGACCCGACGGCTGCGATGGAGGCCCCGGCCTGGAACGCATGGCGCGGGCTGCGGCAGAAGGAAGCCTCGCGCTGGCTCGGCTTGGCTTGGAACCGGCCGTGGCTGCGCCTGGCGCATGATCTGCGGCAGCAGCTCGACCTTCCAGGGTTCGCCGGGGAGAGGCTGCCGGGCCCGGCAGTTGCGGCCATCGGCGCGCTCATGGGCTCGGCCTCCGTGGCGGGCTGGCCCAGCGCGCTGACCATGCAGCGCGTCGCGGGCGCAACGCTGGCAGAGATCACGCTTGCCGATGGCAGCCGCGCGGCATGGCCGCTCGAGGCCGCGATCAGCGGCGAGACCGCCGCGCTGCTGGCCGGCGCCGGGTTGCTGGCGCTGGCGGCTTCGGCCGATGGGCGGGCCATCACCCTGCCGGTGGCACAAAGCGTGAAGTTACCAGGCCGCATTGGCGGCGAGGGCGAGCCGGCACGCCAGCGCGCCAGTCTGCCCTTCATCCTGGCCAGCAGCCGCATCACCCGCGCCATCACCACCATGCATTCGCAGGTGGCGGCCAGCGCCGATCCGGCCGAGGCCTGCGCGGCCGCGCTGCGCGCCCTGCTCGTCGATACTGGCCCTGGCGCCGAGGTGCAGGTCACCATCCAGCCCGATCCCGAGGAACCCGGTGGTTGCATGCTCGAGGTGCAGTTGCGCTTGGGCGCAGCAGTGGCCGGCGGCATGGAGTTGGCCATGGATATTCCGCTGGGCTGAGCTGCGGGGGCGCTGGGGGCTGCGCCACGGTCCCAGCGCCGAGCGCAGCACGATCGAAGATCGAGGTCGGGTTGGTCGACTTGATCGCCCGGAGGTCAAAGCGCAGCATCGATCGCCACCACCAGCGCGGTCACGTCATCGAAGCCGCCCATTTCGGCGGCGAGTTTGATAAGAGCCTGCGCGGCCTCCACCGGCGTGCTGTCCAGCGCTGCTACCATGGCTGCTGCCGGCACCACGGTGCTGACGCCATCGGTGCAAATCAGCACACGGTCGCCGGCCTGCACAGGCACCACGACGCGGTCAATTGCCAGGGTGGCGCCGGCGCCGACCGCGCGGGTCAAGCCGCTGCGCTGGGCTGCCCGTGCCTCTTCGGCACTGGCAATCAGGCCGCTATCGATCATTTCCTGCGCGAGGCTATGGTCACGCGTGAGCTGGAACAATGTCCCGTTGCGGCGCAGATAAATCCGGCTGTCACCCACCCAAAGGCAGACGGCATGGCTCTCGCCCAACAGGAGTACGCTTATGGTGGAGCCAGGCGAGCGGCCGGTGCCGGCCATTTTGGATAGCCGGTTGGCGGCCTCGCCAATTGCGGCTTGCGCAGCGGCCACCCGCTGGCCCAGCGGCGCGAGGGGGAGCAGCGCAGCATGCAGCTCCTCCACCAGCATGGCGCTGGCCAGCGCGCCATCACGATGCCCGCCCATGCCATCGGCCACCGCCCAAATCCCCGCCTCCGGGGCATTAAGGTGATTGTCCTCGCTGCTTGGCCGACCCGGGCCAGGCTGCCCGGCGGCGCCGGAATGCCAAGCCAAGGCTGCGTTCACGCGGTGGCCCCGAGTAACCCAGCAAAGCCGATCGGCAAGGGCAGTCCAGGGGCAAAGAGACAACCGCCGGGGCGCCACCAAAAGCTGCGCGCGCCCTCCAGCCCGACAGCGAGCGCCGCAGCCAGCGGCGGGCAGCCATCGAAGAGCAGCGACGCCTCTCCCAACAATTCGACATTCGGGCGCGGCATCTGCGCAGCCGCCGCCATCAACTGCGCGAGGGCGGGTTCGAGAGCATCGGGTTCGACCCCGCCGGCGGCGCAATGCCGGGCCAGTTGGGCGGCTTGGTCCAGCAGGCCGCCGGCATCAAGCATGCTTCCCGCTGCTGCAACATGGGGCAGGCGCAGGGCGCAGACGAGTGGAAAGGCGCGGCCCACTGAATCGCAACTTGGCACCACCACGCCGCACCAGGCGAAGGCGCCCGCGCAACCGGGACCGAGGACGAAACGCAGCTCCACACCGGCTGCGGCCTGCCACAACGCATCCAATGGGTATGTCTGGTCAGCCAGCGCGACCGCCATGGCGCGGTGCCAGGGCTCGAGGAAATCGCGCGTCAGGCCGCGCCGGATGAAGTCACCACGGCTGGGCAACTTGCCGTAGAAGCCGGCAGATTCGGGGTCTAGAGTCTTGGGTTGCACCGGAATTCCTGCAGCTCTCGCATGTCCACAGGGTTTACCACGCTGCCCCCGCTGAGCGCATAGCGTGCTGTCATGCCGTTGATGTCGAAGTTGAGGCTGTAAGTTTCGCCGCCGCGCCCCGTGGTGGTGGCGTTTCGGGCGAGCACGCGGAACAGCGCCCACGGCCCGGTAAGTCGCGTGGTCCGCATGGAGCCGCCGATTGCGGTGAGCGTCAGTTGCACCACTGAGGCATCGCCGGAGGCCGGCCAGGTCACCTCCACGGTACGCGGCGGGTCATGGGCGTGGACAATGCGCACAGTGTCGATTTCCAGCACTGCCCTGGTCGCCGCGGAATCGAGGAAACGGGGCGCTAAGGCGAAGCGGAACTGGAAGTTCCCGGCGCCGAAGAAGGCCTGCTGCACCGCCCGCGCACGGCCAAGATTCTCCAGCGCATCGCGCGAGAGGCGCAACGTCACGCCCTCGGCCGAGGTCGGAACATAGCCTGTGCCGCGCCACTGCACGAAGGGTTCCAGATAGCCCCGCACAAAAGAGTTCACCGTGCCGTCGGGGCCGAAGAACCCACGGAAATCCTGCAGTGGAATATCGCGATCAGAACCGCGTTCGACCGGAAAACGGCCAGCGATGGCGCGCTCGCAGACCGGCGCCACCTCTCGCGTCCAGGCCGCATTGGCGTGCTCGAGTGCCTGCCGCATGATCTGGTTCCAGGTCCGGGCCGCGAGGTCCGACATAATGCGCGAGACAGGGCTGGGCAGTGTGGTCGCCAGCGCCTGGAGGTTGGACAGCGCGTCATTGGTCTGCCCCGCAACCTTGCGCACGCCCGCGGCATGCGCTGCCGCGGGCGACGACTGTGCCGTCTCGATGCCATTGGCCATGGCGAATGCTGCGGCAGCGAGATCCTGCACGCGGGTAATCGGTGCCGCGCCATTGCGCGCATCGGTCAGAGCAATAAGATTGGCGAAGGGTGCGCGGATGCGGTCTCCGGGCCAGTTGCGCCGGCCACCCGGACCAGTATCGCCGTTGAGCAGCCGGGTCAGCCGGGCGACGGGGGTTTCAACCCCGGCCCGTGCCGCAGCGTCGCTTGCCGCCGTCAACGCGCCGGCCGCAGGGATGGCGGGAGCAGCCAGGTCGGTGTGCACCCGCAAGAGATCGATCAGCCGTGCCACCGGGCTCTCGGGCGAGGCCAATTGGCCAATGGCTGCTGTGGCGGAGGCGAGATCGGGGAAGTCGCGCATCCCCGTCTGCTCCAGCACGGTCTGCCAAGCCATGGAGTAATCGCGCACATAGCGGGCGGTGACGTCATCAATCAAGCGTTGAAGGGCGCCGGGGTCCTCGGCACCCATGGCCCCCACCACCCAGTCATCGCTTTCGCGCGCGAATGTCAGGCCGGGCAGACGGCCGATGAAGTTGCGAAAAAAGCCCTCGCGGGTGAAGAAGCCCGACACCACCACCGGCAGCCCGGCCTGCGCTCTAAGCAGGATGAGCTGGGCGCCGGCGGTGCCAATGCTGCGCGTCACGTCAATGCGCGGCGTCGCTGGGTCTGCATCGCCCTCCCGAAGCAACTGATCATAGATCCGCTCAGCCTGAGGCCGATCGGAGAGCCGCGACCGGGCGCCAGCCACAACGCGGTTATCGATCGGTGCCGCCATCGGGAAGATCTGCTCCAGTGCCTGCCAATGCGCCAGAAGCGCGGTGCGGGCAGGGGGCGAAGTGGCGAAGCGCTGGTCGATCACGCTGCGCACCCAGGCGCGCACCAGCGTGCGGTCATAACGCTCAGGCGTGCCGAGCATGAGGTAGACCGTGAGGAGCTGGCGCAGGCGCGCCATGTCGCCGCGGTTCTGCGCCTCATTGATGCCGCGCTCGGCCTCGGCGAGCAGAGCGGGCAACAGGCGGATTTCCAGCAGGCGACGATAGGCGTCCGCGGCGTCGTCATTGGTACTTCCAGTACCGGGCAGGCCAAGACGCGCAAGGGCCGCCAGCGCGCCGCCACGACCAGTATATTCAGCCAACTGTGCAGCGCGATCGAGCAGCGGCCATTCATTTTCAAGCTGCGGCCGAGCATCGGCGCGGCGCAGTTCGGAGGCCAGGCTATTGGCCTGCCGATCCACGCCCTCAAGCCGGGCGGTGGAACCCGCGCTGGACAGAACCCAGCCAAGCACCAACGCCGCCAGTCCGCCCAGAGCCACCATATAACCTAGCGAATGGGCAAGCGCGAGCCGAGCCTCCAGCCGGGGATTGCGCCCGGCCAGCGGCGCCTCGCGGAACACCAGCCCGGTCAGCAACTCCTGGATGAAATAGGCCCGTCCTTTGCCCTGCGGCGCGCCCGCGGCCGAGGCCGCAATCGGCGCCGCAACCGGGGCGCCCAGCGTGCGGCTCAAACCACCCATGAGGCGGTCAACGCTGGTGCCCTCCTGCGTCGCCGAGGTTAGAAAGGCACCCCGCGGCAATGGCCTTATATCCAGCCTCCCCACTCGAAAAATTCCCTCCGCCAGCGCGCCAAAGCTGCGCAGCAGCCGGCCGAGTTGGTGCGGAAAGCCGAAGATCACACCGCGCCGCCCCAGGTCGCGCTCCTCATGCAACCGCCAGACCATGCGGGCCAGCGCAACCCGCTCGATCTCTGCGAAGCCCTCGGCCAGCCGCCGCGAAATCTCGGCATCGCTGCTGGCGTTGAGTGGCAGGGTAACGCCCACGATCTGCTCGCGCATCGCGCGGTCCAGATCATCCATCGTCTCGTTGAAACCAGGTATCAAATCGGCCTTGGTAACGATGAGATAGACCGGCAGGCGCAACCCGAAGGCGCGCTGCAATTCCTGCAGACGGCCGCGGATGCTTTCGACCAGATTGTCGCGCCGGTCTTGCCGGTCATCAAGAAGCTGTTCGGCGCCGATCGCCACGAGCACGCCGTTGATCGGCTGGCGCGGGCGATAGCGGCGCAACAGATCTAGAAAGCCGCGCCATGCCGCAGCGTCGGCGGCGCGGTCGCTGTCCTGGCTGGTGAAGCGGCCGGCGGTGTCGAGCAGCACAGCATCCTCGGCAAACCACCAGTCGCAGTTGCGAGTGCCACCGATCCCTTCGATAGCATCTGCGCCCATCTGCTCAGCGACCGGGAATTTTAGTCCGGAATTGCGCAACAGTGTGGTCTTACCGGCGCCGGGTGATCCGATCAGCACATACCAGGGCATGGCGTAAATATCGCCGGTGCCAGTGGCGCGCATGGCCTCCACCGCACGTTCGAATTTTTCTCGCAGAGCGGCATTGTCGTCGGGCAGCCCGTTGCCGGAAAGGGCGACGAGATCCTCGCTGTCTAGCAACCCTTTGAGGATGCGCTGGTTGGCCTGCCGCGCCCGCCAATAGGCAACAAAATTCCAAACCAGCCACAGGATGAAAAGGCCGATAGCGACCCCGATGCGGGCTTCTTCGGGGGCGAAGGGCGCCCAGCCGTCGAATTGCATCCACGGCCCAAAGAACCATACCACCAGCGCTGCGATCGCCAGACCAAGGAGCGCGAACAAGCGACGCGGGGCTAGAAGACTGGCCAGCATCGCTCAGCTTCCCGGCGCGATCAGCCGGATGGTGGTAACCACCTCGTCGATCCGCGTCGTTATAACAGCAAGAAAGATTGTATAGGCCACCAGCCCGGCGGCCAGGGCCGCCAAAGCCACGACCCAGAGCGGGACCCAGCCGCGAATTCGACCGCCGCGGATCTCTGCGCTCCATATTGGCCCCAGCTTCTGCGGCCGTTCGCGCTTGCGGCCCGTGACGGTGCGGCCCAGGCTTTGCCGCAGATCCTCCAGCTGGACCAGACCATTGTCGAGCAGTCGGTAGCGCCCCTGGAAGCCCAACGACAAGCAGTGATCGATCAGCTCGATCAGTTCGAAATGCCGGTCAGGGTCACGGCGAATGTTTTCTAAGATAGAAAACACCTTCTCGCCCCCCCAATTCTCCTGGTGGAGCTGGTTGAGCAGGCTTTTCTGCGCCCAGACGCTTTCCCCGCCCCAGGGGGTGGAGAGCACCGCCTCGTCCAGCGCCGCGCAGAGCACGTAACGGGCCGGGCCAATATCATTGGCCTCGCCGCCCCGCGCCAATGCTGCGCCTTCGAAGGCGCGCAGCCGCGCCAGCAAATCCGACTGCAGCGCTTGCGGGTCGGGGTGCCAGGCAGATTGCCGCAGAAGCGGCAGCATCAGCAGCATCTCGATGGCCACCGCGACCAGGCGATTGTCGAGCGGCAGGGGAGGCAGCGCAGGCAGCTCAAAGCCCGGGCCCGTGAGGCCCCTGGGCTCGGCCACTGCCGAGCGCAGCACGGTGGGCTCTCGATCGATACCAAGCTGCAGCTCGCCTGACGCTCCCCTGCCAGACACCTAGCGCACCCGCCTGATCGCCCAGAGTTCCATCGAAAGCTCCGGCCACTCGCCGCCGACATGCAGCGCGAGGGCGACAGACGATTGCAACCGCCGCCACATCTCGCCGCTGCGCTCGATCTCGAAATAGGCGGTACCGGTTCGATAGGGGATTTCCCGCGGAGCTACCGGCATTGGCAAGATGGCAAGACCGGGCAGTTGCAGGCTGACCAGGTCGCGGACAGCCTCAAGTGGGCCGATTTTGACCTGAGCCGGAAAGCCGCGGCGCAGTTCCTCTGCGTCGCGCGCGGCGGTGACGGCGAGGACCAGCTGGCTGGCTTCGAAAAACAGCGGCCGGTCGCGCAGCTGCGATACCCAGACGCCATGCTCGTGCCGGGCCAGCGGCAGGGCGGTGGCGGCGGCATCGGCCAGCCGGCCCAGTGCCGCGGTGATGGCACCCAGCACCGCCGTGAAGCAGCCCGTCGGTTCCTCATGGCGGAAAGCCGGCAGGGGAGCGGGGCGACGGTTGGCGGTGAAGGTGGAAAGTTCGCCGGCCAGGCGCAAACATTCGCGATAGGCGGTCTCGGGCGCCACGCCGCCGCCTTCGGCCATGGCGTTGAAGATGGGCTGGGCGCGGTTGACCGCCATTAGCATGGCCAGATCGATCATGCCGGCGATATCGGCGCTAGCCTGATTGGGGTCGAGCCGCATAGCGAGAGCATCGCCGCGGCTTCGCAGCAGCGCCTCGATCTCGCGGAAGATGCGGCCGAACCGCGGATTGGCACGACAGTCCAAGCTGGGAGGAAGCCATTCGTCGATCAGGGTAACGCTGGTGGCACCCTCCTCGCGCCGGATGCGGGCGATGGGCAGCGTGGCCATCTCGCTCTCTGGCTCGCCCTCGATCAGCAGACGCAGCTGGGGGACGGCCAGGCTGAGGGTCTCTACCCGCCGGTCGGCCGCAGTCGCATCGCGCACCGGGCGTTCCTCTGCGCGGAAACGACCCAGCCCCTGCGGCGCCCCGGCGGGCTCGGTCAGCGGCCGGTCGCCGCCGCCCAACGGCAGCGCCAGCTTGAGTAGGCGTTCGGAGGTGCCGGGCGGGATTTCGCGCACCAGCGGCCCGCCCAGATCATCGGGCAGGTTCACCACGGTGCCATCAGGCAGCACGGCGTGGCAGGCGACGATGCCGACCCGCCCCAGCGGCAGAAGGCTGCTATCGAAGGCGATGCTCCGCAGGCCCCAGGCGCCCGGCACCAGCCCAGCGACCCGATCTTCCAGCCGCGCAGCCCAACTGCGTTCGAGCTGTTGCAGGTGATGCGGCTGCATCACCATCCCTTCAAGCCAAAGCGGTGCGAGGGCGCCACTCATCAAGTTGTCAACGATCGTGCCATGCGACCCCCATGATCATTCTTGCTCATCAGCGTCGCGTCTGACGAAGGCTGATGGATCGTTGCTCCACCACCAATGTCAGATTATTCACTGCGTTGAGACGAAGCGCTGTCGAAACACGCCAATCCGCACCCTCGATCTCCCGATAGGCGGCGACGGCGCCCAGGAAGCGCGCCCCCTCCGGCACTGTGCGTCGGGCCTGCTCTACGTTGCGGCCGGGCACGAGGATGGTCTCGGTCCGGCCAAGCAAGTCGCCGCCCAGGCGGGTGGTCTCGCGGTCGTAAAGATCAAAAAAATCCGCACCGAGAAATCCCTCGCTGACCTTCAGCTCATACAAACGCAGCACGACCGGCGAGGGCTGGTCCAGCTCGTTCACATTCACACGCGCGCCCACGGTGATCTGCAGTACGAGTTCGGTGGGCGAAGTGCCGAAGATCGAACAGCCGCCCAGTATCAGCGCCGGGGCGGCCAGCAGGGCACGGCGTGCGGAAAAAGGCCTGGGAGAGCTGGCCATCGGCAACGGGTGCTCGCTCACAGACTGCTGACGATGCATGGTGTCAACGATCCCCTGGCCGCGAGGCTTCACGGGCGCGCTGGTCATAGGCGGTGGCGAAGCTGCGAGAGAACGCGTCCTTGAAACGGCTCTCAGCGCCATCCGCGATCTCGCTGTGCAAAGAGGTGTACAACTCCCACAATCTGGCTTTCTTGGAGGTGAAAAGGCCGCCACGGATGGGTGCGAAGCGCCGCTCAATGGATGCGGGGGCGAGCCGCTCGAGCATTGCGCCAAGGGCCGCCTTCATGCCCGCGGCAATCCCAAGCTCATGCGCGCGCAGATCGTCAAAGGCACGACTCACGGCGAGGTCGACGGGGGTGAAGCCGGTCTCGTTATCCATCAGGCGCCGCAGCGCGGCCTCGCCGCTGGGTGAAAATTTGAAGGCGTTGTTGTCAGCGGCGGCGAGTTGGGTCTGTTCCAGGTCAACCTCCGACTTGACGAAGCGCCTTGCGCCGAGCAGCGCCACAAGCCCATCCGCGGCGGTGCGCATGGCACGGCCGAAGGCCTCCAGAGCCGCCGCGCGTTCCTCCGGTGACAAGCTGTCAGGCTCGATGCCCAGGCCACGCCAGAAGGCAATGTCGGAGCTCTCGCCTTGGCCTGACTGGCGGGGCGGGCGGCTGGCGCGGCGGGGCACAGGGATGGCGGCACCAGCGGCCTCGGGCCCGACGTGTGGCAGGTCGGTCAGGTCTGCCAGCAATTCGGGCGGCAATTCGCTGGGCATGGCGACCATTGGCATGGCGGGTTTGGCCGGTGCAGGGTGGGCTGGTGCCGTGTTCGTCGAACGGGGCAGCGGCATGACCATGGCGAGGGCCGGGGCGGGGATGCCTGACGCTGGCGGCGGCGTTGGCGCGGCCGAGGGCAGCGCCTCCGTCACCATGGCGGCAGGTGGTTGGCCGCCGGGCAGATGAACGGGATCGGGCAGCGCCAGCGCAGGCATTGCCACCTCAACCGCCTGGGGCAGCGCCAGTTGCGACACGGCGGGTGGCACTGGGTTTGTGACGGCGGCCATCTGCGGCATGCTGGGCGCAAGGTACGGTGCCGGCGGTGGCGCGGACAAGATGGGCAAGGGCAGCGCCGGCATGGTGGCGGCGGGCAGGCTCACAGGGGTAACAGCCTGGGGAGAGATGCGTTGGAATGGGTCCTGCACGGTCGCTGACGGCGCCGCGCCGAGCGAAGCGAGGAGCGCCGCCAACTCTGCCTCCAAGCCCGCCGGTGAAGCCCCCGCGGCGGCAGATTTTGCAGGTGCGGCGCCGCTGACAGGCGCAGGCGGAGCTTCGGGATGTATCGGCAGTATCGGGAACTGAGGGGCTGGTGGGATGGGAGCGGCCGCCCCGAAATCGATTGGCGCCTCGGCTAACCCGGCGGGGGGCTCGAAAGGGGAAGTCAAGGCCGCGCTTCCGACCGAGGCGATGATGGCATAGTCGCCCACGGCAATACTGTCCCCCTCGGCCAAACGGTGCCGGGCGCCCCGCCCCAGGGCCGAGGCCGCACCATTCACGAAGGTGCCGTTACTACTGGTGTCCTCCATCCAGAAGGCGTCGTGCAGCCAGATGATGCGGGCGTGGAACTGTGAAAGATACCTGTTCGGATCTGGAAGAGCCCAATCAGCCTCCGGCGACCGCCCGATTGTCCCGCCTTCGCGGCCGAAAACGTGAATAGCAGAGGACCCAAGCAGCCCGGCACGAAGGCCACTGACCGAGAGGGTTAGGCGCATTCTTCGACATCCCATGCCATTGAGGCACCGGAGCGGCGACCGGCTCGCGACGCACAAGTACCTTCAAAGCCAAGACTAGCGGAACCCATGCGCGTTGCCTAGAGTTACCGGACAATGCCCGTCCGTGCAAAACCATGAATTCGCGTGACAAACTTGCGTCAGCGCCAAGCGCCTCTCGGATCGATGAGATTCTCAACTCTTTTTTCGGCGGCGAGCAAAGGCTGCAGCCCACTGTAATAGCGCTGGACCGGCTGGTGCGATGCGACCCGGCCTCGGCGGTTGGGCTATTGGAGGCACTGGAGGAGCGCCGGCGCAGCGGCAGGCTCACCCCCGAGGTCGAGCGAGAATTGGCCGCCCCCGCGAGGGCTGCTTCATCGCATGGGGCGGCGGCGGCCGTAACCCATGTCCTGGACGATGCAACACAGCCCTATCACAGCGCTCCCGCCATCCCCGCCCCGGTGCCCGCGGCCCCGCGCAGCTTCGCCCTGCCCCTGCCCGCCCCGCCGATCCTGGGACCGACCGATTCCGCGCCCCCGACAAGCGACGCAGCCACAATTTCTGATGCCGCCAACCTCGGCGCGCTGATCGACCGCTTCCGCACCATCCAGTCCGGCCGGCAGGCCGGCCCGCCCAAGGGCGATGGCGCGCTGGACACCGCACTCGCCAATTGGCGTGGCCTGCGCGATAGGGCGCGTGCCGGCCGAGCACCGGGCACCCCCAACAAGCCGAGCCGCTTCTCCCCAGGCGCAGTTCAGGCCAGCCGCCCGGGGCAAATTTTAAAGGACCGCTTCGTGCTCGACAGGCTGCTCGGCAAGGGCGGCATGGGCGAGGTCTGGCGCGCAGTGGACCGCCGCAGATTGGAAGCCGGCCAGGCCGAGCCCTATGTTGCGCTCAAGCTGCTGCCGGCAACGCTGCGCTATAACACGCAGGCTCTGCGGGCGCTGGAGGGCGAAGCGAGACGAGCACAAAGCCTTTCGCATCCAAACATCGTGAACATCTATGATTTCGACCGCGATGGTGATGCGGTGTTCGTCGCCATGGAATGCCTTGATGGCCAGACGCTCACGGCCGAAATCGCCGCGCTGGGCGCCCGCAGCGCCGAAGAGCCAGCAGTGCGCGGGCTGATCGGCGCGATGTGCGCTGCGCTGGCGCATGCCCACACGCGTGGGATCGTCCATTATGACTTCAAGCCAGGCAATGTGTTTGTCAGCAGCGATGGCGAGGTAAAGGTGCTTGATTTCGGCATTGCCCGGGCGCTGCGCGATGCGCCAGGGGAAGCCGCAGCAGAGTTGAACCTGACCCCGGCATATGCTAGCGTCGAAATGCTGCAGGGCCAACCTCCCGACCCGCGCGATGATGTCTTCGGCCTGGCCTGCACAGTTTACGCCGTGCTGACCTCCCACCACCCCTATGACCGCCGACCGGCCACCGAGGCGCTAGCGGCGGGACTTCGGCCGCCACGGCCAGAGGGACTGGCGCGCGGGCCCTGGGCTGCACTGGAACGCGGCCTGGAGCTGCGGCGCGCCACGCGCCTGGAAACGCCCCTCGCCCTGGCCGAGGCCTTTGCCGCCGGCCGTCCAAGGCTGGGCATCTTCGGGAATTGGTAATTTATTTGACACAACAAATTACTGCGCTTTTCTCGCCAATAAGGACTTGCCCAAAAAACATCCAAACTCCAAAACCAATACCGACGCAGCTCTGCCGCTGAGGAGGGATCGATTGTCAGGCATCGTCTTCCACGATCCACGCATGGCAGCGGGTGCGGTGCCCATCATCGGCGATCTGCCCGCCGGCCCGTCACTGCGTTATGAACCGGATTTCGAGGCGATCGAGGCGGAGGTCCGCCGGGTGGAATCCGAGGGGCCGAACGCGGTTCGCTGGCAGCAGGTTGCGCCGGACGCAATCGCCTTTCTGCAGAACCGCTCGAAAGATCTCTTGGTCGCAGCCTATGGCAGCTTCGCCCTTTGGCGGCAGGAGGGTGTGCGGGGCGTTGCCGTGGGCCTCACTATCATCGACGGCATGATTGAGGCGCATTGGGCGGGGCTGACGCCCCCGCGCGAGCGGGCCAGGGTGGCGGCGCTCGAATGGGTCGTGGGTCGGCTTGCCCCGGCCATGGAAGCGCTGACCCCCGGCCCCGCCGATGCCGCGCCGCTCGAAGCCGCCTATGAGGCGCTGCGCCGCAGCGAGGAACGGTTGGCCACGCTGCTACAAAAGGAACAGGTGGCGCTGGGAGATTTGCTCCGCCCGCTGCGCCGGCATGTCGAGGAATTCCGTCGGATCGCCGAGGAAGAGCGCCGCAAGCGCGAGGCCGAGGCCGCCGCCGCCGAGGCTCGGCGCGTCGCTGCCGAGGCCGCCGCCGCCGAGGCCGCCCGCCGTGCAGAGCAGGAAGCGCTGGAGGCCGAGGCCCGCGCCGCCGCTGCCCAGGAGGAAGCCGCTGCTGTGGAGCGCGAGACCGGCGCGGCGCTAGCAACCCTGGGCGGTGCCGGCGCCAGCACGCCGGAGGCCCAGCTCGCCGCCGTCGCCGCAGCTTTGCTGACCCTGTCGCAAAGCCGTCTGGCGCAGGGTGATCGTGGCTTCGAGACCAATCTGCTCGTCGCCACCGCGGCATTGCTGCGGCTCAGCGTATTGCGCCGCGAGGCCGGCCGCACCGCCCTACCCGCGCCGCCGCGGGAAATACCTCCCGATGCCAGCGCGGCCGCGGCCCAGCTCGGTGCGGCGCCGCATAGCCTGCCCGCCTGGCGGCTGCTGGACGCTGAGGCTGTCGAGCCCGCAGCAGCCCTGCCGCTGCGCGCCGCCACCCGGACGCTGCTGGCGCTGGAGCCGGATCTGGTGCGCGCAGTCGGCGCCGACGGCATGGCGATGACCGATGAGGCCACCCAGGCATGGGTCGCTGCCGAGGTGGCGCCACCGGTCAGCATCGAGACCCCGCTCAGCACCGCCCGCGCCCAGGCGCAAGCGCTTCTCGCCAGCGGCCAAGCCGAGCGTGCGCTGGCGATCCTCGCTGCCGGCGGCCGTGGCGCGCCGGCCGGTCGTGAGAAGTTTTCGTGGCAACTTGCGCAGGCCGAGATCGCCCTTGCGGCGGAAATGCCAAGTTTGGCCTTGCCGTTGCTGCGATATCTGGATGCTGAGGCGCAGCGGCACAGCCTCGACCAATGGGAGCCCGACCTTGCTGCGGCTATGCTCTCATTGCAGTGTAGAGTCCTAGCGGCGCCCTCCTCGGCCGGCTTGGTAGGCGCTGACATCCGTCGTGCCGACTATGCCCAAGCGCATGACAGGCTTTGTAGTGTCGATATTGCCCTGGCGCAGCATGTGCTCCGCGAGGCACCACTGAGTTAACAACCAGTATACGGAGACGCAGCATGTCAAAAGATTCATCGGTCGCCCCCAAGGAGCGCGTGAACATCCGCTTCAAGCCCGCCACAGGCGACGCCAAGGAAGAAGTCGAACTGCCGCAGAAGCTGCTGGTCGTGGGCGATTTCACCCAGCGCGAGGACGAGACGCCGCTGGCCGAACGCAGCCGGATCGACGTCAATAAGGACAATTTCAACGACGTCATGCGCAGCCAGGGCCTCAGCCTCAACCTCAAGGTCGCCAACAAGCTGGCCGAGGGCGAGGAGCCGGGCGAGATGGCTGTCTCACTGAAGGTCAACTCCCTTAAGGATCTGGAGCCCGAAGCCATCGCCCGCGCAGTGCCCGAGTTGCGCCAGCTGCTAGAACTGCGCGAGGCTCTGACGGCCCTGAAGGGCCCGCTCGGCAACGTGCCGGCCTTCAAGCGCGCCATCGAAGCGGCGCTGACTGACGAAGAGGCACGCAAGAAACTTCTCGCCGAACTTGGCGGCAAGCCCGAATAACCCCGGCACGGACGAGGACAAACGAATGAGTGAAACCCAAAGCGGCGCCCAGGCCGCGGCCGCCAGCGAGACAGAGACATCACTGCTGGACCAAATCATGGAGGAAACCCGGCTGCGGCCGGCAGATGAGGGCTATGACGTCGCCCGCCAAGGCGTCTCGGCCTTCATCGCCGAGCTGCTCAAGCCGAGCAACGCCGGCGAGAAGCTGAACGCCAACGCAATCGATATTATGATCGCCGATATTGACCGCAAGCTCTCCTCGCAGATCGACGAGGTGCTGCATGCCGACGCTTTTCAGGAGATGGAAAGCGCCTGGCGCGGGCTGAAATATCTCGTGGACAAGACCAATTTCCGCGAGAATACGAAGATCGAGATCCTCAACGTCTCCAAGGAGGATATGCTTGCCGATTTCGAGGATAGCCCCGAAGTCGCCAAATCCGGCCTCTACCGGCATGTCTACACCGAAGAGTACGGCCAGTTCGGTGGCCAGCCTATCGCCACAATCATCGGCAATTATGATTTTGGTCCCGGCGCGCAGGACATCAAGCTGCTGCAATACACGGCATCCGTCGCTGCCATGGCGCATGCCCCGTTCATCGCGGCGGCGAGTGCCGAAATGTTTGGCGTGGACAAGTTTGAGGATGTCGCCAATCTGAAGGATCTCAAATCGGTTTTCGAGGGGCCGAAGTACGCAAAGTGGAACGGCTTTCGTGAGAGCGAGGATTCGCGCTACGTCGGCCTCACCCTGCCCCGCTTCATGCTCCGCCTGCCCTACGGCAAGGACAACCCCGTCAAGTCATTTGACTATCAGGAAGCGGCCGAGGGCAATACCGACAATTATAGCTGGGGCAACACCGCTTTCACTTTCGCCGCCAAGCTGAACGAGAGCTTTGCTAAGTACCGCTGGACGCCAAATATCATTGGCCCGCAGAGCGGCGGCGCTGTCGAGGATCTGCCCATCCATAACTACGAAGCCATGGGTCAGACCCAGAGTAAAATTCCGACCGAGGTGCTGGTATCAGACCGTCGCGAGTTTGAACTGGCGGAGCAGGGGTTCATCGCCCTGACCATGCGCAAAGGCTCGGACAACGCCGCGTTCTTCTCGGCCAATTCGGTGCAGAAGCCGAAGAATTTCGGCAACTCTGCTGAAGGCAAGGATGCGGAGCTAAACTATAAGCTGGGCACCCAACTGCCTTATATGTTCATTATCAACCGCTTGGCCCACTACATCAAGGTTCTGCAGCGCGAGAATATCGGCAGCTGGAAGACCAAGAACGAGCTGAACACAGAGCTCAATAAGTGGATCATGCAATACGTGGCGGACCAGGATAATCCCTCTGCGGAAGTCCGCTCGCGCCGCCCGCTGCGCAAGGCATCGATCACCGTGGAAGATGTCGAGGGCGAGCCAGGCTGGTACAGCGTCGCCATGGCAGTGCAACCGCATTTCAAATATATGGGTGCTGATTTCACCCTGTCACTAAAGGGCAAGCTCGATAAGAGCTGAGCCATAAGGGGCGGCGCTGACACGCCGCCTTGAAGCCTGGGATAAATGTTCGAACGCTCCCTCCTGGAACGCATAGCCCATCCAGACCCGCCGGGCGCGCGCAGCGTGCGCCCGGATCCTGGAAATGTGGCTGAGAGCATACTTCGCCATCTTCGCGACTTGCTGAATGTTCGCCGCGGCAGTGTGCCCGCGCGGATGGATTGCGGAATGCCCGATTTCAACGACTTGGTGAATAATTTTCCCGTTGCCATCGATATTCTGGCCGCAGAAGTGCGACAGCAAATCGAGACCTTTGAACCGCGCCTGTCGGAGGTGGAGGTTCGGCACGAGGCTGACACGATGGACCCGCTGGCGCTGCGCATGCACATCTCGGCTGTTCTGCGGCTTCCCAATGACAATAGGCGCGTGCGCTTCGACACCGTGGTCGGCGATGACGGCCGCTGGCGCCTGGAGACCTAATGAACTTCGCCCGTCTCTTCGCCGACGAACTTGCCTTCCTGCAGGAGGTGGGACGCGATTTCGCCGGCGCCAATCCTACGCTGGCACCTCTGCTGGCCGAGGAGGGCGGCGATCCGGATGTGCGCCGGCTGCTGGAGGGCTTCGCCTTCCTCACCGCCAAGCTGCGCCAGCGTATGGACGAGGATCTGCCGGAGCTTTTGCAAGACCTCATCGCCGTTCTGGCACCACAATTGCTGGCGCCGGTGCCGCCGATCACCACGGTAGAATGGCTCCCCCGACCGCGCGCGGTAACCACGCCACAGCTCATTGCCCGCGGCACCAAGCTGCGCTCACGCCCTGTGGCCGGCACCGCTTGCCGCTTCACCACCTGCTTTGACGTGCTGCTGGCACCGCTTCGGGTCGCGGGGGTCACGGTAGATGAGGGACCACGCGGGGCGACGCTGCGCCTTTCCTTCGAAGCCACCGAGCCCGTGCCGCTGGCCCGCCTCGGCCTGAGCCGGCTGCGGCTGCACATAGCAGGGGGCAGCAGGTCAGGCCTGGGGCCCGAATTGCTGCGCAGGCTGCTGACAGATGCACTCTCTGTGCAGGTCACGGCCGGGGGCATTGCGCGCGAATTGGGGCCAGCGGCACTGCGCGCCGGTGGCCTGGGCGCCGAGGATGCTGTGCTGCCGCTCCCCGCCACTGCCAACCAGAGCTTTCGGCTGCTGCAAGAATATCTCATCTTTCCGCAGAAATTTCTCTACCTCGACGTCACCGGGTTGGAGGCTTTGGCGAGCAGTGATGCGAAGGGGTTTGAGCTCTCCATCCGTCTCGACCATTCGCTGGACGATCTGCCGCGGCTGGAGCCTTCGACGTTCCGCCTGCACTGCACGCCGGCGGTGAACCTTTTCGAGGCCGAGTCGGAACCTCTGACCGTCGATGGCAGCCGCGGCGAATACACAATGCGCCCGCAGGGTTATCCGTCCGGCCATGCGGTGATCGCCCGCGTGCAGGCAATGTGGGGCTGGCTGCAAGGTAGCGGCCAGCGCATCACCTTCGAGCCCTTCACCAGCTTTGGCCACCTGACAGCCCCCGCCGGCAGCCGCCAGCCGGTGTTTCGGCCGCGCCTGGCGCCGGCTACAGTGGGCGATGGTACTGATACTATGGTGAGCTTTGGTTTTGAACGGCCCGAGGATGCGCTTCGCGGTTGCGTCGTCTCCGCCCGACTGCTCTGCACCAATGGCGAATTGGCTGATGTAGTGCCAGCCGGCGGCCTTGATGTGCCCGACGCCGAAACCCCGCGATTTGCCAGTTTCCGTAACATCGATCCGATCACCAGGCAGATAGAACCGCCGCTGGCGGCGGGTCTTCTCGCACCGGTGGTAGCGGTGCTGGCCGGCGCCGCAGCGCCGATCACCGACCTTGAAACCCTGCGCCGCACCATTGCCGCTTTCGAGTTCCGCATCGGCACCGACAGTGCGGCCGAGCGGGCGCTGCGGCTCCGCCTCGCGGCGATCCGCGAGGTCCGCTCCGGCCCACTGGACTGGTTCGTGGCCGGCCGCCCGGTGCGAGGCCAGCGCATCACTTTCGACATCGCCGAACGCGAGATCGGCGGCATGGGCGAGGCTTGGCTATTGGGCGGGGTGCTGAATGGCTTCCTGGCTGCACGCGCGCCGATGAACACCTGCTTCCAAACCGAGATTGTCTGCCTGGCCGCTGAACGCAGCTTCCGTTGGGCGGTGCATGACGGCACGGCGCCCAGCCTGTGAACTCACCGATAGACGTCGCCGAGGCGGTGCTGGCGCGCTTCCGCCGCATCGCCTTCTTCGAGGCGGTGGATATGCTGGGCCATTCGGCAGAGCCGCCGATACTGCGTTTTCGCGCCGCCGCCACGCTGGGCTTCCCAGCCCATGAGATCGCCTCAGTCCAGTGGGAGGCGGGGCTGGAGGAGGGGCGGCGCCTCACCCTGACTGTGCCCTTCCTCGGGCTCTACGGCCCGGCCTCGCCGCTGGCCAGCTTCTATACGGAACGGCTGTTGGGCCGCGATCAGGCTGGCCAAAATCTGCAGGACTTTCTCGACATCTTCAATCATGTCGCCATCGGCCTGCTGCTGCGGGTGCGCGGCCGCGCGCGCGCGCTGCTGGAGCCCGGTGCGGCCTGGCGGCAGGGCGGCCGTTTGTTGCAACCGCAGCTGCGAGGCGCCGGCGCCGCCACCGCGCAAGGTCGCGCGGCGCGCAACCTCTACCGGCTGGGTGGCCTGCCCGCGCTCAGCGAGGCAGCGGCGGCGCCACAGGGGTCAGATGCCGCAAAATTGCTGGCCATGGCCGGCCTGCTCGCCTTCCGACGCGGCACGGCAGGCGAGATGGAGGCGGCGATCAGCCTCTATCTCGGCGGCGTGAGCGCGAAAGTGGAGCAATGGCAGCCACGGTCGGTGCGGCTGCCCGATGCGCAGCTAAGCAGACTAGGCCGGACTGCGACCAAGCTGGGCTCGCTGGTGATGGGGCGCGGCGCGATCGACCCGGGCGGCGGCATTCGGCTGCGGCTGGAGGGGCTGGATGCCCTCCAGCGTGCGGCGCTGCTGCCGGGTACGCATGGACATGCTCGACTGGCAGCACTGCTCCGTAAGCTTTCGCCGCCGGCCCTCAATGTCGAACTGATCCTACAGGGGCCCGACCCAGCCCCCTTCCGCCTGGGCCAGCTCGGAGCCCGGTTGGGGCTGACAAGCCGGATCGGTGGTGTATCGCAATCGGGCGAAGTGCGCTGCCGCGCCTTCGCGCCGTCATAGGCCAACTCCAGTTGGCCATTATCACCGTGGTGACCAAGCCGGCTCCGGCACAGGAGAAGCTTATCCGCAGCCGCGTCCATACTTGCTCCGCGTAACACAGAGAATGAATCACAACGGGCCGAGCCAGCGCGATAGCGGATTTGGTCTGCAGCCTAGAGCATCATCCGTTCAAACGGACTCGTTTGAGCGGATAAAGATGCTCGGCAAACAAAAGCTTAGAGCCTGTGCAGTGAGCCGAGGCGAACGGAACAGGCTCTAGGCCGGGGTGATGGTGATGCGGCTGGCCAGGACATGCCGGCAGGGGGGGCCGGAGCACCCACCGCGAACCACCGGCACGCCCTGCTGATCGGGCGCAAAGCCCAGCACGATCCGCGGGCCCGAGGGCAAGACGGAATCGAATTGCAGCCAGCCCTGACCGTCGAACCAAGCGGCAAACCAGGCATGCAGAGCAACCTCGGCGCTGGCCCCAGGCGCGTAGCCCAGCATATAGCGTGCGGGCACGCCGCGGGCCTGCAGCGAGGCGACGGCCAGCCGGGCGACATCCTGGCAAGCGCCACGACTTGCGGTGAGCAGCGCCTCGATCGGCGTTCCCACCGCAGTGACTGCAGGGTCATAGGCGAAGTCGCGAGCCAGGCCAGCGGTCAGGCGGGCGACGGCGCCGGGGCCGGGCGCGTGATCGGGTAGGAATTTCGCCGCCCAGGACCACAGCGAGGACGGCCGCCGCGTGGCCTCGAGCGGGGCGGTGACCTCCGCAGTATCCGGTGGCGTGTGGTCCGGCAGGTCCAGGCATTCCAGCCGACTTTCCGCGCACATCTTGATCCGCCTCACCGGCCCGGCCAGGGTAAGCCTGTCGCGCTCATTGCCCAATGCGTCGGTGCCGGCTGCGATGGCAGCACCCGCACAGGCCAAATCAGCGGAATGCACGACCTGGCCGGGCATGGCGCGGGGCCGCAACAATGCATCGATGGTACAGTCAAGACGAGGGCTCTCGAAGCTGTATTCAAGCTCATGACGCACCAACCAGTGTCCCATTGCAGCTCTCCGACATCTTCAGGGATCTTTCTAGCCTAGGGATTTATATTTTGGCAGGCTCTGGATCGGGATGGCAGCGTATCATGGCGGGTAAGCGGTCGAGATATTCGGCAGAGTTTAGGCGAAGTTGGCTCTAGCAGTCTGTCGGATTCCCAGCGGCCCTGAAATCGGCGAATCCGCTGGGCATGACAATATTCATTGCATTCAGCCGGGACCAGGCGTTCCTGCTGCCGGCGGATGACGTTGCTCACTTCGTGGTGGAGGCGGTAGAGCGGTTGCCGCTGAGCGCCTTCGCGGCGCGTGCGATCTGCGGTGGCAAGGCGCAGTATCATCCACGGCTGATGCTGGCGCTGCTGATCTACAGCTACGCCCACGGCATCTTCTCCTCCCGCCGTATTGAACGGGCGACCCATCGCGACATCGGCGTGCGCTACTTGGTGGCGACCCTGCACCCCGACCACGACACCATCGCCAAGCTGCCTCTGGGCAGGGACATCGATGACTTCGTCTTTGACGGCACGCCGATCAACGAGACGTTGGTGCGCGACCTCGCGGGCGGAAACTTCGTGGCGCACCAGCGCAATGTCGTGCTGGTTGGCGGCACGGCGACGGGCAAGACGCACCTGGCGATCGCAATCGCCAGGTCCTGCATCCGTGGCGGGGTGCGAGGCCGCTATTTCAACGTGGTGGACCTAGTGAACCGGTCGGAGGCGGAGGGGCGCGCGGGCCGCCAGGGCCGGATGGCGGAGTATCTAGGCCGGATGGATTTCGTGGTGCTGGACGAGCTGGGTTACCTGCCATTCGCGCAATCGAGCGGGCAGTTGCTGTTCCACCTGATCAGCCGCCTCTACGAGCAGACCTCGGTGATCGTCACGACCAATCTGGCGTTCGGCGAATGGCCGAGCGTGTTTGGCGACGCGAAGATGACGACGGCGCTGCTCGACCGGCTGACGCATCACTGCGACATCGTCGAGACCGGCAATGAGAGCTGGCGGTTCAAGAACCGGGTGTGAAGGAGGGCCGGCCCACGGTATCGCCCGCCGCTACGCTTACGGCTCCGCGCCGGGCGATACCGTGGGTCGATGAACCCTGGAAAGGGGGTCCTTTTTGGGCGCCGATTGACAGTCTCAGAGAGAAGCTCGGCCAGTTCATGAATTGGGTGCGCGCGTCTCGGCTGTCGCGATTGTTATCAAACACATCACCCGCGGCCCATTTTCCGGCCGTGATGACCAATCGGCGAGGGCTATATCAGCCTGAGAGTTGATTGGTCTCGGTGGCGATGAAAACCCCTTCGCCATCAAGGTCGATAGTCTGCCGCAGAAAGGCTCGGGCGATGTATTCCCGCAGTCAAGACAGGCCGAGCCCTGGCGGCGGCGGCCATTGCCAGCAGACACGCCACTTGCAGCACACGCAGCATTTGGCGCCGGTCCGAGAACCGAAATATCACCTACAGCGCGGCATCGGCCAGCTGCGCTGGCCGCGTCACGCCGCGTCTGGCTTCGCCTCACCTGCCGCCACCACCACCATGGCTGGCTTCAGCAACCGCCCATTCAGCGTCCAGGCTGCGCTCCAGGCCTGAATCACGGTGCCTGGCGCCACGCCTTCCGGTGCGGGCTGCTCGGCCATCGCCTGATGCAGTTCGGGGTTGAAGGCCTCGCCCGAAGGATCCTTGCGGGAGACGCCATTGCGCTCAAGGATCACCCAAAAACTCTTCTCCACCCCCTCGAAGCCGCCGCGCAGTTTTGTCAGCAACTCAGGCTCCGCCTCGCTGGAGGCTGGCAGGGCGGCAAGGCCACGGCGGAGGTTTTCCGCCGCCTCCACCACGTCGGCGGCGAATTTCTGCACCGCATAGGCCCGGGCATCGGTCACCTCACGCGCGGCGCGGGCGCGCACATTCTGCGTCTCGGCCTCCGCGCGCAGCCATTTGTCGCGCATGGTGTTCAGCTCTTCCGCCAGCAATTGGAAACGCTGTTCGAGGCTCATCTCCTGCGTCTCGGCCTGCGCCTCAGGCGCGGCTTCAGCTTGTTGGTCGGGCGTTGGGGTCTGTTCGGTCATGCGTGCTGTCTAGGTCCTTGAAGGGTCCGCGCGCGCCCAGGAGGGCGAAATATGGGCCGTCACCTAGGCGGCGAGGGGGGCCGCCGCAAGTCTCAAGCCCCGTTCTTATACTCTTTCAGGGGAATAGGCGCTGCACGCGGCTCAGCAATTCGCTCATGTCGCGCCCCTCGGCTGCTGGCTCCTCGGTGCCGGGCGCAACTTCACGCATCGCGCTCAACTCTTCCGCCAGCCGCTGCAGGCGCTGCTCCAGGGTCATCTCCTGGCCCTCGGCAGTGGTCTGGGGTTGCTGGTCAGGTGTGGGGGTCTGGTCGGTCATGCGTGCTATCCAGGTGCTTGAAGGGTCCGCGCGCGCCTAAGTGGGCCGGTCATCGCCCTCCACCTAGGCGGCGAGCGGGCCGGCTGCAAGTCTCATCCGTCATGCCCGCCATGCTTCAGGGCAAAATACGCAATACGCGGCCCAGCAAGTCACGCAGATCATTGCCCTCGGGGGCGGGCTGCTGGGGGCTGGCCGGAATTTGCCGCCGCAGCGCGGCCATGGCGTCACGCGTGCGCTCGAGGCGCAACTCCGTGGGCTCGGTTGTGCTGCCAACGCCGCCGCCGAGGCTGCTGACGCGCACCAATAGCCGCTCGGCGGTGGCGAAATCGCGCTCGATGGCAGCCGCCTCGCCGGCGCTGGGGAAGCAGGCCAGGCTGCGTCCCTCCAGCGCGCAGGCCATCTCGAACATGGCGCTGGCGCCAAAGCGCATTTGCACCCGGCCGGTCAGCGCCAGCAATCCGCGCGAGGCACCATCGAGGCCCAGATCGCGGGCGGTGACCACGGGCACCAGCCGCCCGCCGCGGTCCTGAATTTCCAAGGCAAGGCCCGCGGCATTGGCAAGGCCCGTTCCCGGCCGCTCCACCCAGTCGCGATGGCGAAGCTGGCAGGCGGCGCGGTCGGTCATCCGGTCGGTCACGCAGCCCAGGCGCCAGGTGCCGATCTCCTCGGCCACCGGCAGTTGGGCTGCCACCGGCCCGGTCATCAGCGCTAGAATGGCAAGGGTGACGCGCATAGGGAGCTCCCGCAGATGCAGATGGTGACATGGCCGAATGGCAGCCTGGTGCCGGCCCTGGGTCAGGGCACGTGGAAAATGGGGGAGGATAGGGGCCGCCGGCAAGGGGAGATCGCCGCTTTGCGGGCTGGGCTTGATGAAGGCCTGTCGTTGATCGACACCGCCGAGATGTATGGCGAGGGCGCGGCCGAGGAGGTGGTGGCCGAGGCCATGGCCGGAAGGCGGGATGAGGTGTTTCTCGTCTCCAAGGTTTATCCGCACAATGCCTCGCCGACCCGCCTGCCGCAGGCGCTGGCGAGGAGTCTGAAACGGCTGAAGACCGATGTGCTCGATTGCTACCTGCTGCATTGGCGCGGTGCTGTGCCCCTGGCCGATACGGCGGCGACGATGGAGCGGATGCGCGAGGCGGGCCATATCCGCTCCTGGGGCGTCTCCAACCTCGATGTCGATGACATGGAGGCGTTGGACCGGCCGGATTGCGCCACCAATCAGGTGCTGCTGAATCTGGCTGAGCGTGGCCCCGAATTTGAACTTCAGCCCTGGATGCAGGCGCGCTCCATGCCGCTGATGGCCTATTCGCCGCTCGGCCAGGGACCGCTGCTGCTCCACCCCGCGCTGGTTGGGGTGGCCCGGCGGCTGGGTGCTACGCCGGCGCAGGTGGCGCTGGCCTGGTGCCTCAGCCGGCCTGGCGTGGTGGCCATTCCCAAAACCGGCGATGCGGCACGGGTGCGGCAGAATGCGGCGGCGCGGCAGTTGCAGCTTTCGGCCGAGGATCATGCGGGCCTGGATGCGGCATTTCCCCCGCCCCGGCGCAAGCGGCCGCTGGCCATGCTGTGATCGCGCTTGCGAAGTTTCGCCAGAGCGCCAGAATCGCCCCATGGACCCTGATCACGGCTTTGCCGCCCGCTGCCTTTTCCGCGCCGCTTCAGCCTCCACCCTCGCTACCCAGGGTGATGGCCAGCCCTTTGCCAGCCTGGTCACCCATGCCATGGCCGCCGATGGCGCGTTGCTGCTCTGGCTCTCCACCCTCTCCCAGCACACCAGGCAATTGGCGCGCGAACCGCGCTGCGCCCTGATGGCGCAAGGCCAGCCCGCCAGCCCCAACCCGCAGACAGCGCCGCGCGCCACCATCACCGGCCTGGCGGAACAGATTGAAGACCCCGCCCTGAAGGCGCGCTGGCTGGCGCGGCACCCGTATGCCGCGCTCTATGCCGATTTTGGTGATTTCGGCCTATGGCGTGTGGTGCCGCAATCGGGGCTGCTGGTGGGTGGCTTCGCCGCCGCGCATAGGCTGCGCGGGGCTGATCTGGCACCCGATGCCGCTGCGGTGGCCGCGCTGGCCGCGGCCGAGGACGATATCATCACCCATGTGAATGCCGACCATCCCCAGACCCTGGCATTGCTGGGGGGCAGTGATGCCGGCTGGCGCATGGTGGCGCTGGATTGCGACGGCTTTGACATGGCGGCGGGTGATTTGGTGCAGCGCCACGCCTTTGCCAGCCCGGTGGCCGATGCCGATGGCGTGCGCCGCGCCCTGATCCTTGCTGCCCGGGCAGCGCGCGCGCAGTAACCGTTTCGGTCCCGATTTTGTGCGCTGCACGCGACGAATACTGCCGCCGGTAAGATTGACCATTGTGAAGCCGCAGCCGTAATTCCGCCCAGAAGCGGGCCTAATGCGCCCGCCTTTGTCGGGACCGGGGTCCCGCCCCGCAGATTGGAGAATTGCTTTTATGAGTGCAGCCGCCCTTGCCGGTACTGGCGTTGAAGCCATTGGCCCCGTCCATTCCAATCTGACGGCGCCCGGCCTTTACGCCCAAGCCCTGCAGCGCGGCGAGGGCCGACTCTCCGCCGACGGTGCCTTCATGGCGATCACCGGCCAGCACACCGGCCGCTCGGTGCAGGACAAGTTCGTGGTGGATGACCCCGAGGCGACCCAGGAGATCTGGTGGGGCAAGATCAACCAGAAGATGTCGGTGGAGAATTTCGACAAATTCTCCACCAAGGTGAGGGGCTGGCTGGGCGAGCGGCCCGTGCTCTTCACCCAGGACCTTTATGCCGGTGCCGATCCTGAGCACCGCATCCGCGTCCGCCTGGTGACCACCAATGCCTGGCACGCGCTGTTTGCCCGCAACATGTTCATCCGCCCGCCGGTGGAAGAGCTGGCCGGCTTCACGCCCGATTTCACCATCCTGCACGCGCCGGAATACGAGGCGGACCCGGCCACCGATGGCTGCCGCACCGCCACCTGCATCGCGCTCAGCTTCGCCAAGCGGGTGATCTGCATTGCCGGCACCAGCTATGCCGGCGAGATCAAGAAGAGCATTTTCACCGTGATGAACTGGCTGCTGCCGGCCCGCGGTATCCTGCCGATGCATTGCTCGGCCAATGTCGGCAAGGCTGGTGACGTGGCGCTGTTCTTCGGGCTCTCGGGCACCGGCAAGACCACGCTGTCGAGCGACCCTGAGCGCGCGCTGATCGGCGATGACGAGCATGGCTGGTCGGCCAATGGTGTCTTCAATTTCGAGGGCCGCTGCTACGCCAAGGTCATCCGCCTCTCGCGTGAGGCTGAGCCGCAGATCTGGGATGCCTCGCACCGCTTCGGCGCCGTGCTTGAGAATGTGGTGGCCGATGCGCGCGGCCATCTCGACCTCGATGATGGCAGCCTGACGGAGAATACCCGCTCCTGCTACCCGGTTGAGTTCATTCCCAATATCCATGTTGGCGGCCGGGCCGGCCTGCCGAAGAATGTCGTGATGCTGACGGCCGATGCCTTTGGCGTGCTGCCGCCGATCTCCAAGCTCTCGGCCGCGCAGGCGATGTATCACTACCTCTCAGGCTATACCGCGCGCGTGGCCGGCACAGAGAAGGGCCTGGGGAAAGAACCGCAGGCGACCTTCAGCACCTGCTTCGGCGCCCCCTTCCTGCCACGCCACCCTGAAGTCTATGGCCGGATGCTCAATGATCTGGTCGCGCAATATGGCGCCGATTGCTGGCTGGTGAACACCGGCTGGACCGGCGGCGCCTATGGCACCGGCCAACGCATGAGCATCCAGCACACCCGCGCCCTGCTGCGCGCGGCGCTGGATGGCAGCCTGGCCCAGGTGGAGTTCGAGCGTGACCCGTTCTTTGGCCTGATGATGCCCAAGGCCGTGCCCGGCATTCCCGCCGGCGTGCTGAACCCGCGCGATGGCTGGGCCGATAAGGCGGCTTATGACCGCACGGCGCAGAATTTGGTGAGCCTCTTCGAGAAGAATTTCGAGAGCTTTGCCGGTGCGGTGGATGACAGCGTGAAGGCGGCGGCCATTCGCGCCGCAGCCTGATGCCCGACGGCTCAAGCTTCCGCCGGCCGGAAAAGCCCAGCGCGCTGAATGTGCTGGGCGGTGTGCTCGAATCCTGCTCCCTCGCCCCGCTCACCGGCTGGTTTCGCGATGGTTGCTGCAACACCGATGCGCGCGATATCGGCCTGCACACCGTCTGCGCTGTGCTGACGGCGGAATTTCTGGAATTCAGCCGCAGCGTGGGCAATGACCTTAGCACCCCGCGGCCGGAATATGGCTTTCCCGGCCTCGCCCCCGGCCAATCCTGGTGCCTCTGCGCCGGGCGTTGGGAGGAGGCGCGCCAGGCCGGGCATGCGCCCTTGGTCAATCTGGCCGCCACCCATGCCGCCACGCTGGCGGTGGTGCGTCTGGAGGATTTACAGGCTCACGCGGCGTAGCTCGACGGCAGTCAGCCAGACCCCGGGCGGCACCTCAGGGCCAAGCCCGGTGCGCGCCCGCAGCTCCAGGCGGAGCCGCCCGGCCTTGACCGGCACGATCAGCATGCCGCCCGGCTGGGCCAGTGTCAGCGACAGCGTAACGCCACCGGCCGAAACTTCAGCCGGCTCGCGCGCCACAAAACGCAGGCCCAGCTCCCCATCTTCGGTCACGGCGAGGTGCAACGTGGCGCGATCGCCCGCCATGAAGGCACCCTCCGGCCCCGGCTTCCACCAGCCCTCGGCCAGCATGAGGCGCGGCTGGAAGGCGAAGGGCTCCGGCCAGTCATCCTCGAAGCGGCTGGATGGCCGGTACCGGATGCCCGGTCGCAACAGCGGCGCGGCCAATCCACCCCCCGGCTGCCCGGCCAGCCCTGCGAGCGCTGTGAACATCGCCTCGGTGACCTCGGGCCAGCCGCGTGGCCGGAAATTCTCCCGCAGGGTCTGCTCGGCCTCGCGCAATGCGCCTGGGGTGAAGAGCAGGCGGCGGAACACCGCCGCCGCCGCGGGCACATCCAGCGGGTCGATGGTGATGGCCGCTGCACCGCCCACCTCGGGCATCGAGTCGCGGTTCGAACAGACGCAGACGCGGCCGCGCGCCAGGCTCTCACCCACCGGCAGGCCCCAACCCTCGGCCAGGCTGGGAAACGCAGTGAAGAGGCATTGGGTGTAGAGCGTCTCGATTTCGGCATCGGAGAGATCGGACATAATCCGAACCCGCTTGCGCAGGGCAGGCGACCATTCGAGTTCGGCATCGAATTGATCGGTCAGCCAGCCCCGCTTGCCGGCGATGACCAGCAGCGGCGGCTCCAGCCCCTGTTCCAGCAGCGACTCCCAGACCTGCAGCAGCAGTATCTGGTTTTTGCGAGGCTCGATCGTGCCCACGCATAGCACGAAGGGCTTGTCGCGAAGGCTGGCAATCTGCCGGGTCCAGACAGGGGCGCCGGGCGGCGCCTCGGCCAGCCGATGCGCCAGCGGCACCGCCACGACCGGCACAAGCGGGTAGCCATGGCGGGCCATGAAGGCGCCGATATCGGCCGCCGTATGGGCGCTATTGGCGATGATGGCGTCAAAGCTATGCGCCGCCTCGCCAAGCGCCACGCTGAACTCCTCCACCAGCTCTGGCACGCAGACCTCGGGCATGCGCACCGGAATCAAGTCATGGATCAGCGGCACCACCTTCATGCCGGCCGCACGCACCCGGTGATGCAGCGGCGGGTTGCCGCCACCAATCCAGAAGGCCCCGGGCTGGAACAGCACCAGCCCTGATTGAGGCTCGGCCTCCGCCGCTGTCTCCAGCACATCCTTGATCACTTCGCGTATCGCCTCGGTGCCGCCGCCCTTGCTGTCGAGCAGCTGCAGCATCGCCGCTATCCTGCTGGGCGAGAGGCACCAGATTCGCCGGTCCCATGGCATGGTGGTGATGATGGCGGCCAGCCCCGGCCTTGATATGGCCTGGCGCAGCAGCTCCAGCTGCACCCGCTGGATGCCGCTGGGGTGACGGTTATCGCGCAGGAAGATCAGCAGATCGGCGATATCGATCCAGATGGTGGCAGCGCCGGGCGCGGCATCGGCATCGGGGCGAAGCCCGGGGGCGGAGAGGTCCAGCAGCGCCCGCCGCGTCTGTTCATTGGCGCCCAGGGCCACCGCGCGGGTGAAGGCGGCATGCGCCTCGCGAGCGCGCCCGGTGCTGCGGAGAAAGCGCCCGAGGGCGGCATGCACCCGCCAATAATCCGGCGCCAGGGTCAGGGCGTGATGGTAGCAGGGCTCGGCGAGGGTCGGGCGATGGCGGTCACGATAGACCTGGCCCAGCACATACCACGAGATGGGGTCATCCGGCCGCAGCCGGAGGTAGCGCCGATACAGCGCCTGGGCGAGCCTGAGCCTGCCTTTGACGCGCGCCTCCTCGGCCTTTTTGCGCAGCCTGGCACTGCGCAGGCGCCATGATTGGCGGGCAATGACGAGGCGCCAGAGGTCCACAGGATCTATGGCCAAGTTTGTATTCTCCCGCTGCAGGCTGCGGGAGAAGAATATAATTCCTGAGCATTATTACGATATCAGCGTCATCGCGTATGGCTGCGGGCGCTTAGCCTGACAAGGCGCCGGTGGGGCGGCTCGGCGATTGACCGCTCAAAGCTCGGGCGCAAGCTCCAGTGCCGTCAGCCGCCATTCCGGCCAGGATGGCTGCGGCGGCTCGACGAAGAGCGGAAGGGCATTGGGGGTGCGCACATTGGAGGGCAGGCCCGCCTCGTAGCGAAACGCCCGCCACAGCGCGCCATGCGCCACCACCAGTACCGGCCCAGGCAACGCCGTGGCGCGGTTGATGGCGCCCACCGTGCGGGCGCGCAGGGCGGCGAAGCTCTCGGCACCTTTTGGGGTATATTCATCGGCGATCCAGCTATCGTACCAATCGCCCATGGGCTGGCCTTCCTGCTCGCCGAACTCTACCTCGCGCAGGTCATGGTCGATGGTGAAGCCCTGGCCGAGCACCGCCGCCACCGCCGCCGCGGTATCACGCGCGCGGGAGAGGGGCGAGGCGATGATGCTGCCAAAGCTATGGCCGGCCAGGCTGCGCGCCGCACGCTCTGCCTGGGCGCGGCCGACGGCGTTCAGCGGGATATCCGTCACCCCCTGGGAGAGGCCGCGGGCATTCCAATCCGTCTCGCCATGGCGGAGGAACCAGAAGGGGATGGGGTTGAGGCTCACGCCAGGCCTTCGGCGGCCATGGTGCGGGCGACGGCGGGGCGGGCTTTCATCCGGTCATAATGCGCGGCGACATTGGCCGGCAGCGCATGGCCCAGCCGCGCCGCCCACCAGAAGCAAACATAGAACAGCGCGCTATCGGCGATGGAGAATTCGCCGCAAAGATAGTCCTGGCCTTCCAGCGCGCGGTCCATCACCGCCAGGCCCTTCTCATAGATCTCGCGGCCGCGGGCCTTCACCGCCTCGTGGTCGGCCTCGGAGGGGGCGAAATTCGCCGGGCGGAAGATCCGGGAAAAGCCCTGCATATGCACGGTGGCCACGGCGAAATCGGTCAATTCCAGCGCGCGGGCGGCCATGGCGGGGTCAGCCGGCAGCAGCCTCGCCTCGGGGTTGGTCGCCGCCAGATAATAGGCGATGGCGGGGTATTCGGTCAGCACCGAGCCATCATCACGCAGCAGGGTCGGCACCTTAGATTTGGCGTTGATGCTGGTGAATTCCGGCTTGAACTGCGCACCCTCGCGCAGGTTCAGCAACACGGCCTCATAGGGCTTGCCGATTTCCTCGAGCAGCAGGTGAATGCCGAGGGAACAGGCGCCGGGGGCATAGAACAGCTTCATCGTGTGGTCTCCTTCAAGCGGCTTCGGCGGCCAGGGCGCGGGCCACGGCGGGGCGGGCCATCATGGCCTCATAATGGGCAGCAATGCGCGCGGGCGGCGTGATGCCGGCGCGCAGGCACCACCGCTCGAGGAAGAACAGCGCGCAATCGGCAACCGAGAAGCCGCTGGGCAGCAGCCAGTCCGAGCCCTTCCAGCTTTGCGCCAGCAGGGCCAGGTATTTCTCGGCCAGGGCCTTGCCCTGGGCCACCACGCGGGGCTCATCCTCGGCATCGCGGGCGAAATTAACCGCGCGGAACTGCCGGGTGAAAGCCTGGGGATGGATGGTGCCGCAAATATAGTCGAGCATTTCCAGCACCCGCGTCTCGCCCTCGAGATCGGTGGGGATCAGCTTTGCGGCGGGGTTGGACTTGGCGAGCCAGAAGGCGATGGTCTGGAATTCGGTGAGCACTGAGCCATCATCGCGCAGCAGCGTGGGCACCTTCGATTTGGGGTTCATCGCGATGAATTCGGGCGTATAGGTTCCGCCATCGCGGGTGGAGAAACGCTCGGCGGCGAAGGGCTTGCCGATCTCCTCGAGGATGACATGGATACCCAGCGAACAGGCGCCGGGTGAATAGAGCAGCTTCATCCTCATCTCCCCATCAGGATTATCAGTCGAACAGCGACGAGACCGAGCTTTCTTCGCTGATGCGGCGCATCGCCTCGGCCAGCAGGGCGGCGATGGGCAATTGCCGGGTATTGGCGGAATTGCGCACCGCTTCGGTGGCGGCGATGCTGTCGGTTACCGTCATCATCTCGATGGGGGCTGCGCCCACGCGGGCAACGGCGCCGCCCGAGAAAACCCCATGCGTGACATAGGCCGAGACCGAGCGCGCGCCATTGCGCATCAGCGCATCCGCCGCGTTGCAATGGGTGCCGCCGCTGTCGATGATGTCGTCGACGATGATGCAGTCGCGCCCCGTCACATCGCCGATCACGTTCATCACTTCGGAGACGCCAGCGCGCTCGCGCCGCTTGTCGATGATGGCGAGGTCGGTGTGCAGGCGGGTGGCGATCGAGCGGGCGCGCACCACGCCGCCAACATCGGGGGAGACGACCATCAGGTCCCGCCCGGCATAGCGCTCCTGGATATCCTTGGCGAAGAGGGGGGCTGCGATCAGGTTATCGACCGGAATATCGAAGAAGCCCTGAATCTGGCCGGCGTGCAAATCCATTGTCAGCACACGGTCGGCCCCTGCCTCGGTGATGAGGTTGGCCACCAGCTTGGCTGAAATCGGCGTGCGCGGGCCGCTCTTGCGGTCCTGACGGGCGTAACCGAAATAGGGGATCACTGCCGTCACCCGCCGCGCGCTGGAACGGCGCAGTGCGTCAAGCGTGATCAGCAGCTCCATCAGGTGGTCATTGGCCGGAAAGCTGGTGGATTGGATGACGAAGACATCCTCACCACGAATATTTTCATGGAACTCGACGAAGATCTCCATATCGGCGAAGCGCCGGATGGAGGCCTTGACCAAAGGCAGTTCCAAATTATCGGCAACGGCCTGTGCGAGGGGCATGTTGCTGTTGCAGGCGACGATTTTCATGCAGGCTCCAGAACTCCGCCTCGGCGGGAGTGACGTATCAACGTAACGCCGCCATGGCAACCGGGGCATCCAATGAGATGGTTGGGCTCAGCGGAGCCCAGGCGGTGGTGGGGCGCCGCCCGCGGCCGGTATCTCCTGTGCTGGTGCAGAGAGCTGCGGCGTGGTCGCATTGCGGATGATGGTCTGCACCCCGCCGCTGGCCTGCTCGGCGGCGACATAGGCGATATCGCCCCAGAAGCGGTTCAGCCGCCCCGCCGGCACCTCATTGACCTGCACCACCCGGCCCAGCTCCTCGCCATCGCGCCGGGTGACGATCCATTGCAGATCCACCACCTGGGCATTGTCGGCCGGGGCTGTGATGCGCACCTCGGCGGTCAGGCCATATTGCGCGCCCTCCGCCGCATCCTGCACGACGAAGCCGAGATTGGACATGAATTCGCGCATCCGCGCAGCCAGGGCCTGGGCGCCATCGCCCGGCGCGCCGCGCACCGGCAGAAAGCGCACCCGGGGTGGCCCGGAGGAAATCGCCCCCGGGGTGGCCGAAGCGCGGGCGGCCTGCACCGAGAGCAGGAGCCGTGTGAGCCCCGGCGTGGCCTGGGCGGCCACCTGGGCGAGCATTGGCGGCGTGGGCTCGGCCCACGCGCGGATGGGCACCCCCGCCCCCTCATGCTCGCCCTGCGAGCGGCCATCGGCATTGACCAGCTCAAAGCGCGGCCGCACGACATTGCCGGCGCTCTCGGCGGTGATGAGCAATTGCCAATCGAGCGGCAAGGGCCTGTCGATGGCAATCGCCGGCACCTCCTCGCCCTGCAAGGCGGCCGTCATCGCCTCGGCCAGGCGCCTGGCATTGGCCTCGTCGAGCAGCGCCTGCGGCGGCGGCGGCACGGCCAGGCGGATGGCCAGGGGAATAGCCAGGCTGCGGGCCTGACGGCCAGGATTGCCGCGGAAGGGCTGCGGCAGATCGCCACAACCCGTCAGCAGCAGCAAAACGGCAAGGCAGGCGCTACAGAATCGCACAGGTGGCCACCATGGTGAGAATGCAAAGGAAAAGAAAAACCACGACATAGGGCATAGCTCAGATCCCAATGGCGGAGAGCTGATGGCCGATCGGCCCCTCGCCCGCCAGGGTGCGGCGGCGATGGCTGAAGAATTGTGCCGGCTGCGCCAAGGTATCATCGGAGGTGGCATTGGCCTCGGCGCCTGCCGCGCGCAGCCGGGCCAGGCAATAGCCGGGCAGGTCGAATTGCCAGCGCTCTGGCCGCTGGCCGGGGATGAAGAAGGCCTCGCCATCGCCGGGTTGGGCCAGCACGGCGTCGCGCAGATCGGCACCCACCTCATAGCTCGCCTGGCCGATGCAGGGCCCCACCACGGCGGTGATATCCCGTGCACCCAGGGCGCGCATGGCCTCCAGCGTCGCTTCCAGCACCCCGGCGACGGCGCCGCGCCAGCCGGCATGGGCAGCCCCCACAATGCCGGCCCGTGCATCGGCAAAGAGCACCGGCCCACAATCGGCGGTGACCACGCCCAGCAGCAACCCTGGCCGTGCCGTGACCAGCGCATCGGCCACCGGCCGGCTTTCCCAGGGGCCATCACACACCGCCACGGCCACGCCATGCACCTGATGCACGCCCACCAGGGCTTCGGGCGCAAAACCCAGGCTGCGGGCGGCGCGGGCGCGGTTCTCGGCCACCCGCTCGGGCAGGTCGGCGCTGCGGTCGGAGCAATTGAGCGCGGCAAAGCCGCCCTCGCTCACCCCGCCCTGGCGGGTGAAGAAACCATGCCGCGTGCCGGCCAGGCCAGGATGGAGGATCATCATGCGAAGCCTGCTGGCACAGCGAGGCCCGGCTTGCAAAGGCAAAGCACCTTGAAGAGCCGGCCCATGCCCTCGGATGTCACGAGGCGTTGCGCGCCAGAGAGGATCATGCCCGCCTGTTGCGGCGCCGATTGCGCCAGTATCGCGGCCCGGCTCATCAGCCCCAGCCTTTGCAAAAACAGCCCCTGCGGGATGGGGCCATGCGCCTCCGCGCTGCCCGCCGCCCGCGCCAGCGCCGCGAAATCGACATGCGCGGTCAGATCTGCACTGCCCGGCGGGCCCAGCGGGTCAGCCGCCTGATGCGCGCGCAGCGCCTGCAGGCTGTCGCCCAGCGCGGTTTCGGCCGGGCCGTAATCGAGCAGCAGCGCGGCCCCGCCCTGGGCGGCGATGCGCGCGGCGAGATGGGCGGCCAGCGCCTGGCCGGCCTCGCCCCGCTCCAGCACGCTGCCCTCGGGGGCCTCGGGCAGCCGCAGTTCGCTGGGCTGCTCGACGAAGGCGCCATGGGCGACGAAGCGCTCCATCCAGCCCTCCGCCCGCCGAATGAACTGGCGCACCGGCAGGGCATCGAAAAATTCATTGGCCAGGATGATGGCGGGGCCGGGCGGCACATCCTCCACCCGGTCAAACCATTGCGCCGGGGTGCCGGCCAGCGCCGCGCCCTGCCGCGCCCGCAGGCTGGCCGAGCTCTCGACCAGCGCGATCCGCGCCGCCGCCTGAAAACCCGGCACCATCTCACCCACCGCGCGCCAGGCATCGGCCATCAGGGTGCCGCGGCCCGGCCCCAGCTCCACCAGCCAGACCGCCGCGGGGGCACCCATTTGCTGCCACGTCACCGCGGCCCAAAGGCCCAGACATTCACCGAAAGCCTGGGAGATCTCCGGCGCGGTGGTGAAATGCGCCAGCGGGTCGGGCTGGGCATAAAACGCAGCATTGGCGCGCGCCATGAAGGCGTCCAGCCGCTCCATCACGGCCGCCGGGCGCGCCACATGAGCACGATGCCGATGAGCATCATCGGCAGCGAGAGCAATTGGCCCATCGTGGTCCCCACCAGCAGGAAGCCCAGATGCGCGTCGGGCTGGCGGAAAAATTCGCCGATGCAGCGCGCCGCGCCATAGCCGGCGATCAGCGCGCCGGTCAGGAAGCCCCGGCGTTCACGCAGGCCAGGGCGCGAGAACAGGGTGATCATGAGCAGGAACAGCGCCACACCCTCGAGCCCTGCCTGATAAAGCTGGCTGGGGTGGCGCGGCAGGGCCATGGGGTCGGTGGGGAAGACCATCGCCCAGGGCACATCCGCCGGCCGGCCATACAGTTCTGCATTGACGAAATTGGCCAGCCTGCCGAAGAAAAGCCCAAGCGGCACGCCCACCGCCACCCTGTCACCAAAGCCCAGCGGCGAGAGTTTCTGCGCCCGGCAGAATAGCCAGGCCGCCACGATCACGCCCAGGGCGCCGCCATGGAAGGCCATACCACCCTGCCAGACCATGGGAATTTCCCATGGCGCGAAAAGGTAATGGCCGGGTCGGTAGAACAACACATAGCCCAGCCGGCCACCGATGATGATGCCCAGCGTGGCCCAGGAGATGAAATCATCCATCTGCTGCGGCGTGGCCACCGCAGGGGAGGTCTGCACCAGCCGCCGCCCCAGCCGCCAGGCGGCAATGATGCCGGCGATATAGGCCAGGGCGTACCAGCGGATTCCCAATGGTCCGATCTGAATGGCGACCGGGTCGATCATCGGGAAGGCCCAGATGGGCAGAATGGCGGGAATCATGCGGCCTCGTGGGCTGTGACGGAGTGCGGTATAGGCGATTGCAGCAAGGAGATCATCATGGCGGGTAGCAAAGACGGCGTTCGGCAGCGGCTGGACGATCTGGCGGGAATGGCCGGTGGCGCTTTCAGCGTTCTGGCCGGGCTGAAGAATGAGGCCGGGCAATTGGCGAAATCCCGCGCCGATGCCTTTGCCCAGCGCATGGAGCTGGTCCGGCGGGAGGAGTTCGAGGCTGCCCTCGAACTCGCCCGGCGCGCGCGCGAAGAGACGGAGGTTCTGGCCGAGAAGCTGGCCGCACTCGAGGCCCGGCTCTCCCGACTGGAGGCCGGCCGGGGCGATGCGGCGGGCAACATCATGATTGCGCGGGCCGATTCGTCCACAGAAGCGTAGCATTTCCCCTCTTGCGGCGCGGGATTCAGGCCTCATACGCTAGGTGTGGTGGTGCAGGGCGTCGTTAACCCCAATACCTGGGTCTGGGGCCCAGGGGGAGAGTGGCGACAAAGCCCGGCATCGCGGTGGCACGTGGTTCAGACCTTGGGTGATTTCGCCCTCGGTCATCACGCTTGAGAAGGGTTCTGCGATGACCTCCATGTTGACCCAGGAATTCCACGAAACCGCGACCAATCCGCTCGATGTGCTTGAGCAGATTCTCAGTTCCAATGAATGGGCCTGCGAGCGGCAATCGGACGGGGAGATGGTGGCGGAGGCGCCCGGCAAATGGGGCAGCTACGCCATGTTCTTCTCCTGGGCGCGGGAGATCAGCGCCATGCATTTTTCCTGCGCCTTCGATATCAAGGTGCCGGCCAATCGGCGCGGCGCGCTTTATGAATTGCTGGCGCTGGCCAATGAGCGGCTCTGGATCGGCCATTTCGGGCTGGAAAGCGATGATGGCGTGCCGGTGTTTCGCCATGCCGTGCTGCTGCGCGGCGCCCCCGGGGCCAGCGCTGAAAGCCTGGAAGATCTGGTCGATATCGCGCTGAACGAGTGCGAGCGCTTCTTCCCCGCCTTTCAGTTCGTGCTTTGGGGCGGCAAGGCGCCCAAGGATGCGCTGGAAGCGGCGATGCTGGATTGCGTCGGCGAGGCCTGAGCGCCTATTCGCCTCAGGCAAAAATATCCAGCAGCGAGGCCAGGGGGAGCGGCGCATCGGGAGGTGCCACCGCGGCCCATAACCCACGCGGCACATAGAGCGCTGCCAGCCCAGCGGCGCGGGCGGGCAGAATGTCATTATCCACCCTGTCGCCCACATAGGTAATCGCCGCGGGCGGGGCGGCGCAATGTTCGATCACCCGGTCGAAAAAGCGCGGATCGGGCTTTTGTACCCCCCAACCGGCGGAGGTGGCGATGAAATCGGCGCCCAGATTCAGCGCCTCAAGGGCGGGCCCTGCCTCGAGGGGCTGGTTGCCGGCGATGCCGATACGAAAGCCGCGCGCCCGCAATGCGGCGAAGGCGGGGCGGACATCGGGGTAGAGGTCGGCCTCCAGCGGTGCATCCTGCGCCAGCCTGGCGCGGCGAATGGCCATGATGTCATGTCCCGGGGCCAGGCGCTGCATGGTGTGACGGTGGCTCAGCCCCTGGGCGATATCCTCGCACAGGGCGCCCCAAAGCGTTTCATAAGGCACCGCCAGATGCGCGGCCCAGCCCTGCCAGACGCGGGTCTCATCAACGAGAACGCCGCCGACATCGAAGACGAACCAGGCTTCGGCCGGCGGCAAGGCGCTCAGCTCTTCTCGATGGTCAAATCCGGCGCATCGGGGTGCTTCATGCCCACCAGATGGTAGCCGCAATCCACGTGATGCACCTCGCCGGTCACCCCGGCCGAGAGCGGGCTGAGGAAATACAGCCCCGAGCCGCCCACCTCCTCCAGCGTCACATTCCGTCGCATGGGGGAATTATGCTGGTTCCATTTGAGGATATAGCCGAAATCGCCGATCCCGCTCGCAGCCAAGGTCTTGATCGGGCCGGCGGAAATCGCGTTCACGCGGATCTGCCGCTCACCCAGATCGGCCGCCATATAGCGCACCGAGGCCTCCAGCGCCGCCTTGGCTACGCCCATCATATTGTAATGCGGCACCCAACGCTCGGCGCCCAAATAACTGAGGGTGAGCATGGAGCCACCCTCCTTCATCATCGCCGCCGCCCGCCGCCCGGTGGCCGCGAAGGAATAGCAAGAGATGTCCATCGCCTGGAGAAACGCCTCCCGCGGCGTATCAATGAAGCGACCGCGCAGGTAATCCTTATTGGCGAAGCCAATGGCATGCACCAGGAAATCCAACTCGCCCCAGCGTTCCTTCAGTGCATCAAAAGTGGCGTCGATCTGCGCGTCATCGCCCACATCGCAGGGCAGCACGAGGTCGGAGCCGACCGAGGCGGCCAGCGGGCGCACCCGCTTCTCCAGCGCCTCACCTTGGAAGGTGAAGGCGAGTTCGGCCCCCTGCGCGGCGCAGGCCTGGGCGATGGCCCAGGCGATCGAGCGATGATTCGCCACACCCATGATCAGGCCGCGGCGGCCGGCCATCAAATTTCCGGTTGGGATAGCAGCTTGGCTGACAGTGTCCGGCATGGTGCTCGCGGCTATGGTTGAAGAGGTGGGGTTGTGGTGGCACATGGCCATGGTCCGGGCAAGGCCCGGTTCATTTCTGGATATTTCGCATGAGCCCCACGCCGCCCGCCGACCCCTATGCGATCTTCGCCGAATGGATGGCCGAGGCCACGGCCTCGGAGGTGAATGACCCCAATGCCATGTGCCTGGCCACCTGCACGCCTGATGGAAGGCCGAGTGCGCGGATGGTGCTGCTCAAGGGCGTCGATCCGCGTGGTTTCGTCTTTTATACCAATCTCGAAAGCCGCAAGGGCTCGGAATTGGCCATAAATCCGCAGGCCGCGCTGTGTTTTCACTGGAAAAGCCTGGCCCGCTCCATTCGCGTGGAAGGCCAGGTGGAGAAGGTGACGGGGGCCGAGGCCGATGCCTATTACGCCAGCCGCTCCCGCGGGAGCCGGATCGGCGCCTGGGCATCGCGCCAGTCCCGCCCGCTGGAGGGGCGCTTCGCCCTGGAGAAGGCGGTGGCGGAATACACGATGAAATTCGGCATCAGCGAGATACCCCGGCCGGCGCATTGGTCGGGTTTTCGGGTGCTGCCGGCGCGAATCGAGTTCTGGCGCGACATGCCCTTCCGGCTGCATGAGCGGCGGGTCTTCACCGCCACTGCCGATGGCTGGGGCACCGAGGCGCTCTTCCCCTGATGGCCATTCCCGCCGCCCAGCGGGAGGTGGCGGATTTCCTCGCCGGTATCACCGGCCAGGGGGTGGTGGAGACGCATATCTCGGCGGTGTTTCTTGGCCGGGATGAGGTGCTGAAACTCAAAAAAGCGGTTGATTTCGGTTTTTTGAATTTTTTGTCGCTGGCCGAGCGCGGCCGGCTGATCGCCCATGAGCAGGCCCTGAATGCCCCCGCGGCGCCAGGGCTCTATCTCGGGCCGGTGGCCATCACCCGCGATCGCGATGGCGCCCTGGCGCTGGGTGGCGCGGGCGAGGTGGTGGATTGGGTGCTGCGGATGCGCCGGCTGCCAGCGGGTGACTTCCTCGATGCCCATGCCCCGCTCGACGGGCCAGGGCTCGATGCGCTGGCCGATGCGGTGGTGGCGCTGCACCAGGCCGCGCCCCAGCGCGCAGCCGGCGACCCTGGCACGCTGCTGGAGGGCAATCGCCAATCCGGCCTCAGCGCCGGCCTGCCGCCCGAGGCGGTGGCGGCATGGGCGGCGGCCGCCATCGCGCAGCTGCAGGCCCTCACCCCATGGCTGGCCTCGCGCCGGGCATTTCAGCGCCGCTGCCATGGCGATTTGCATCTGGGCAATCTCTGCCTGATCGAGGGCCGGCCCACGCCCTTCGACGCGCTGGAATTTTCCGAAGATCTGGCCAGCATCGACACCGGCTATGACCTCGCCTTCCTGCTGATGGACCTTGACCAGCGCTGGGGCCGCGCCGCCGCCAATCGGGTGATGAACCGCTACATCGCCCGCAGCGGCGATGTGGGCTTGCTGCGCGGGCTGCCACTCTGGCTTTCGATGCGCGCCTTCATCCGCGCCCATGTCACGGCGCGCAGCGGTGCTGATGCCAAAGCCCGGCTGGCCGCCGCCCTGGCCTATGTCAACCCGCCGCCGCCCCGGTTGGTGGCCATTGGCGGGCTGCAGGGGACCGGTAAATCCACCCTGGCGCGCGCCCTGGCACCGGGGCTGGGCGCCGCCCCCGGCGCGCTGGTCCTGCGCAGCGATGAATTGCGCAAACGCCGCGCCGGAATCGCCCCCGAAACGCCTCTGCCGCCCGAGGCCTACAGCGCCGAGGAGAGCGCCGCCGTCTTCGCCACCCTGCGCACCGAGGCTGCCGAGGCGCTCGCCGCCGGCCATGCCGTGGTGGCCGATGCTGTCTTCCAGCGCCCGGCGGAGCGCGATGCGCTCGCGGCCCTCTTCACCCCCTTCCAGGGTTTCTGGCTGGAGGCACCGCTCTCAGTGCTGCAGGCGCGGATCAAAGCCCGGCACAATGACGCATCGGACGCGAACATCGCCGTTCTGCAAGCCACCGCCGCGCGCGATTGCGGGCCCATCGACTGGGCCCGGCTGGACGCCACCGCCGATGCGCAGGCCGCGGCCCGCAAGATCCTGCTGGACGCACCCCCTGCCGCTTCGTCATAACGGCTGCTCAAAGGGTTCGAGGGAGAAAAACATGGCATTCCGTCGATTGCTGGTGCCGCTGACCGGCACCGCTGCGGGCGAGGCCGCCATCGCGACCGCGCTGATGACCGCGCGCATCTGGGGCGCGCATGTGCATTGCCTGCATGTGCGGGTGGATGCGCGCGATGTCGCACCCTTGGCAGGCGAAGGCCTCTCGGGCGCGATGATCGAGGAGATGATGGCCGCCACCGAGCGCGAATCCGGCGAACGCGCCAACCGCGTGAAGGCGCTGTTCGACCGCATGGCCGGCGCTTTGGGCGATGTGACCCTGGCTGACAGCGCCGAGGTGGCGAATAAGACCGATGGCGTCACCCTCTCCTTCGAGAGCATTGCCGGGCGGGAAGAGGATGTGGTGGCGCAGCAATCGCGCCTTTATGACCTGGCCGTGGTGCCGCATCCGGAGGCCGATGAGGATGTCTCCTCCTCCGATGCGCTGCACGCCGTGCTGTTCGATTCCGGCCGGCCGGTGCTGATCGCGCCACGCTGCGCACCCGCCTCCATCGGCACGCGCATCTGCTGTGCCTGGAATGGCACGGCCGAGAGTGCCGCCGCCATGGCCGCAGCCCTGCCCTGGCTGCATCAGAGCAATGCCTGCCGCGTGCTCTATGCCGATGAATACCAGCGCCGTGGGCCGAAGGTGGAGGGCATCATGTCCTACCTGCACTGGCATGGCGTGGATGCCGGCAGCCAGATGTTCAAGCCAGCCAACAGGGATGTCGGCGCTGGGCTGCTAGGGGCGGTGGCCGATTACAATGCCGATTTGCTTTGCATGGGCGCCTATAGCCATTCGCGCATCCGCCAACTGATCCTGGGCGGCGTGACGCGGCATGTGCTGGAGAAGAGCGAGATTCCCGTCCTGATGTGTCGGTGATTCTGGTTCGACCGGCGCGCGAGCACCTGCCGGCCTATAGGGCGGCGATGGAGCGCGGCTGGTCACCAGACCTGATCACCCCGCGCGAGACGGCGCTGCATGAACTGCGCTTCATCGCCGAGGACCCGGAGGGCTTTCTCGACGCGCTCGATGATCCGTCGGCTAAAAACGGCCCGGTGACATTTCCAGACGGCAGCACCAGGCCGCGCCTGCCCAGCTTCCGCCGTTGGATGTGGGATGGCGGGTTCTGCGGCGCGATCGACTTTCGCTGGCAGCACGGCACGCCGGCGCTGCCGCCCCATATCCTGGGGCATATCGGCTATAATGTGGTGGGCTGGAAGCGCCGGCAGGGTATTGCCACCCGCGCGCTGGGGCTGCCTTATGTCGAGGTGACGACAGAGCCCGAGAATACCGGCTCCATCGCGGTGATCGAGGCCAATGGCGGGGTTTTTATCGAGACCTTCACTAAGGATGCCGCCTATTCTGGCGGGCCGGGCCTTCGCTATGGCATCACGCTATCGGCCGGAGGCGCAGGATGAATGCCGCGATCACGGCCACCAAGCACAGCAGGGGATTACCAGCAGCATGATCGACATCAGGCCCTTCAACACCCTCGGCGCGGCCGATTTCGGCTGGCTGAAGGCCAAGCACCACTTCTCCTTCGGCCATTACCGCGACCCCGCGCGCGACCATTGGGGCAATCTGCGTGTCTGGAATGATGACGAGATCGCCCCAGGCAAGGGCTTTGCGCCGCACCCGCATCGCGACATGGAAATCATCACCTATGTCCGCCAGGGCGCCATCACCCATCGCGACAATATGGGCAATGAGGGCCGCACCGAGGCGGGCGACGTGCAGATCATGTCCGCCGGCACCGGCGTGACGCATAGCGAGTATAATCTCGAACCCGAGACCACCAAAATCTTCCAGATCTGGATCATGCCCGACCGCATCGGCGCCACGCCGAACTGGGGCGCCAAGACCTTCCCCAAGGCGGCGCGCGAGGCCGGCTTCGAGGTGCTGGCCAGCGGCCGTGATGGCGATCTGGGCGCGCTGCCCATCAACGCCGATGCCGCGGTGATGGCCACGACGCTCAGCCCCGGCCAGACCCTTATCCAACCCCTCGCACCGGGGCGCGTGGCCTATCTGGTGCCTGCCCGTGGCAGCGTGACGGTGAATGGCGTGACACTGAACCCGCGGGACGGGGCGGCGATACGTGACGAGGCGGAGTTGCGCATCATTGCCGAGGACGAGGCCGAGTTGGTGATGGTGGAGGCCGCTGGCTGAGCCGACCCGAACGGGTCTTGCCAGCGGCACGGGCTTGCCCCAACTCGGGGCGCATGAGCATTGCGATTATCGGCGCCGGCATGGCCGGCATTTCCTGCGCCCGGGCGCTGCGTGAGGCGGGGCGCCAGGTGGTGCTCTTCGACAAGGGCCGCGCCGCCGGCGGCCGAATGGCCACCAAGCGCATGGCGCTGGGCGAGGCGACCATCCGCATGGATCACGGCGCGCAATACATCACCGCACGGGATGCGGGCTTTGCCGCGCTGCTGCAGGGCCAGGGTATCGCCGCCTGGCCAGAGGCAGGGCGCTTTGTGCCGCTGCCCGCCATGTCGGCCCTGCCACGGGCACTGGCCGAGGGGCTGGATATCCAACTCGGCCGGCATGTTTCAGCGCTGCGCCGCCAAGGCGGGCAATGGATGATCGAGCACCTGCCGGCCGATGCCGTGCGGCCCGGCCGCCCGCTGCCGGACCTTGCAGCAGAGGCCGCCGGCCCCTTCGATGCCGTGGCGGTGGCACTGCCCGCCCCCCAGGCCGCCCCTTTGCTGCAACCGGTGGCGCCCGCCCTCGCCGCCGCGCTGGAGGCGGTGGAATACGCCCCCTGCTGGACCTGGCTTGCGGTATTCGCCGCGCGGCTCGACCTGCCTGATGTGCTGCGGCCAGAGACCGGGCCAATCGGCTGGGCAGCGCGCAACAATGCCAAGCCGGGCCGCGAGGCGCAGGAGGCCTGGGTGGTGCAGGCCGGCCCGGAATGGTCACGCGCCCATCTTGAGGACAAGGCGGGGGATGTGGCGGCGGGCTTGCGCGCCGCACTCGGCGCCCCGGCACCACTCACCGAGGTCACCCATCGCTGGCGCTATTCCCTGGTGGAGCGCGCCCTGGGCCTTCCCTGCCTATGGGATGGCGCGGCCGGGCTCGGCCTGGCCGGGGATTATTGCCTGGAGGGGCGGGTGGAGGCGGCCTTCCTCTCCGGCCAGGCGCTGGCGCGGGCCATGATAGCATGAATATCCAACTCCCCCGCCCCGCCCATGCGCATGATCTGGAGGCGGCGCGCGAGGCCGCCTTCGCCCTGCTGGCGCGCGGCGCGGTCGATAGGCGCAGCCCCATTCACACGCCAAACCTGGCCACCATCGGCGCCGATGGCGCGCCCAGGCTGCGCACCCTGGTGCTGCGCAGCTTTGACCCCGCCAGCCGCAGCCTGCGCCTGCACACCGACCGCAGAAGTGAAAAGGCGTCGGAAATCATCGCCGACCCACGCGTCTCGCTGCATGGCTATGATCCGGAGCAGCGCATCCAGCTTCGCCTGCAATGCCTGGCCAGCCTGCATTGCGATGACGCTGTGGCCGAGGCCGGCTGGAATGCGAGCCGCGATTTCTCCCGCATGTGCTACGCTATCACCCCAGGCCCCGGCCACCCAGCCGCAGCGCCGCCACCGGCACCCACCGATGCGGTGTCAGGACGAGAGAATTTTGCCGTGATTCAATTGATATTCAACGAGATGGAATGGCTCTGGCTGGCCGCTGATGGCCATAGGCGGGCGCGCTTCACCTGGGGGCAGCAGCCCATCGCCACCTGGCTGGTGCCATGAACCCCGCCACCATCACGGAAGAGATCATGCGGCAGGTCGAGGCGCGCGGCCCGGGCAAAAGCATCTGCCCCAGCGAAGTCGCCCAGGCGCTCGCCCCCGACGCCTGGCGCGGCTTGCTCACCCTGGTGCGCCAGGCTGCCGCCGCCCTGGCCACCGAGGGCCAGATTGACATATTGCGTAAGGGCAAGCCTGTGGCGCCCGAGGATATGCGCGGCGTCATCCGCCTCGCCATTCGCCAGAAGGAGCCTGAATGACCTCGATCACCGCCCTGCTCAGCCGTGGCGCCACCGGGTTGGAGGCCGCAAGCCCGCTGGAATTCGCCTCCCTCGTGCTGCCGCGCTCTCCCAATACCTACCTGGCCGCGCCGGGCTGGCATCCTGGCTTCAAGCATCTCGAAACCCCGATCTACCCGGTCTCCACCGCCCGGCTCTTCGAGGTTCTGGGCCGGGTCGCCGGGGAATTCCCCCGGACCTATCCGCGCGGGAACTGGCCGGAGCGCCTCCAGGCGCAATGGGTGGAGCGCAGCCAGATCATGAACTACCCCGACATCATCGTGGCCGAGGTGGTGGCCGTGCCCAATGGCGGGGCAGGGCTGTTCCTCTATTCGCACAGCCTGTTCGGCTGGTCCGATATGGGGGTGAACCGGGCGCGGGTGGATCGCTGGCTGGCGGCCTTGATGCGCGCGGCCTGAAGGATCAGTCGCGCCGGGCGCGCGTCTCGGCGTGACGCAGCAGGAATTCGCGGCCCAGCTTCACCCGCGGCGTGCCATCATATTCGACGATATCGGCGGTGGCGTAGGTCTCGCTCCAGATATCGGGGATGAAGCTGCCGGTGCCCACGACATCAACCGGTGCGCGCGCCTCGGCCATCACCCGGCACTTGCCCACGCCAAAGCCCGAGGAGGCGACGATGCGCACGGCGGAAAACCCCGCCGCATCCAGCGCCTCGCGCACACGCCAGACGGCGGCTGCGGAAACCCCGGTGCCCACGAGGTGGCGCAGCTCCGTCTCGCTGCGGTAACGGCGCACCGCAGCCGGGGCGTGGCGTTCCAGCACGGCGTAGCTTTCCGCCGGGTCCAGCCCCTCCAGGAAGCGGCCGCCATGGGTGTCGAGGCGCAGCGCCATGCGGCCTGCGGCGGCGAGGGTGGCAAAGCGGTGGCACACCTCCAGCCCATCCGTCACCTCACGGCCGAAATAATCCACCAGCACTGTCAGCCCCTCATCGGGGAAGGTCGCGTGGAACATTTCCGCCGCGCGCAGGGTGCTGCCGGCATAGCCGATAAGCGCATGCGGCATGGTGCCGCGCCCGGCATTCTCGCCAAACCAATGCGCCGTGCCATTGGTGGCATTGCCAACAAAGCCCTTAGCACCCTCGCGCTGCGCCGCCTGGCTGCCCACGCTGGCGGCATAGGCCATCATATCCTGCATCTCGGCCCCGGCGCAGTGCCGGGCATCCATCGCCAGGAAGGCGGATTGTGGCAATTCCAGGCTCATCTGATAGGCGTTGTGCGCCGCCACACAGGCCGCGCCGAGCTTTTGCAGATACAGCGTCTCCAGATCCGCCAGCTTGGCGAAGGAGCCGGTGAGGTAGAGCAGCGGGTCACCAGCGCCGACCCATTCGCCCTCCTCATGCACCAATTCGATATCGAAGGCGGTGTCGCGCTCGGCTGCCACGGCGCGCAACCAATCCACCGCGATGCGCGGCGCCGAGATCACCGGCCGGCGGAGGAACACCGCGTAGGTCACCCGCGCATCGCCGAATTTCTCGACGATGCTGCGGGTGCGGTTGAAATAGACATCGGTGCGATCAGCGATCGCCCGATCGGTGACACCGCTCATTCGGCGGCGCGCGCCGGACGTTCCATGCCCACCCGCCGCGCCTTCAACTCCTCCGCAATCAGGAAGGAGAGCTCCAGCGACTGTTCGGCATTCAGCCGCGGGTCGCAGAAGGTGGCGTAGTTTTCGCTCAGATTGGCGGCGGTCAGGCGATGGGCACCGCCCACGCATTCCGTCACGTCCGAGCCGGTCATCTCGACATGCACTCCACCCGCCACCGTGCCCTCCGCCGCATGAACGTCGAAGAAGCCACGCACCTCATCGAGGATCGCGTCGAAGCTGCGGGTCTTATAGCCAGCCTGGGTGGTGGTGTTGCCGTGCATGGGGTCGCACAGCCAGACCACATTGCAGCCGGCATCGCGCACGGCACGGACCAACGGCGGCAGTTTTTCGGCCACTTTCCCTGCACCCATGCGGCTGATCAGGGTGAAGCGGCCCTTCTCATTGGCCGGGTTGAGCTGTTGGCACAGTGCCACCAACTCGCCAGCATCCATCGTCGGCCCCACCTTCATGCCAATGGGGTTGGCCACGCCGCGGAGGAATTCCACATGCGCGCCATCGGGCTGGCGCGTGCGGTCGCCAATCCAGAGGAAATGCGCCGAGCAGGCGTAATGCTTGCCGATATGGGTGGAGCTGAGCCGGGTCAGCGCCTGCTCATACGGCAGCAGCAGCGATTCATGGCTGGTGTAGAAGGCGGTCTCACGGATTTGCGGCGCATTCTCGCTGTTCATGCCGCAGGCGGCCATGAAATTCAGCGTCTCATCAATGCGCTGGGCCAGGCCCTCATATTGCGCGGTGAGTGGCGAGCGGCCGACGAAATCGAGGTTCCAGCGATGCACCTGATGCAAATCGGCATAGCCACCGGTGGCGAAGGCGCGCAGCAGGTTCAGCGTGGAGGCCGATTGCAGATAGGCGAATTCCATCCGGGCGGGGTCCGGCATGCGGGCCTCGGGCGTGAATTCGGCGCCATTGATGATGTCACCGCGATAGCTGGGCAGGGTCACATCGCCCTGCTTTTCCACATCGCTCGAGCGCGGCTTGGCGAATTGCCCGGCCATGCGGCCCAGCTTCACCACGGGCACCGTGGCGCCGAAGGTCAGCACCACCGCCATTTGCAGCAGCACGCGAAACGTGTCGCGAATGGCATCGGTGCGGAATTCGGAAAAGCTCTCGGCGCAATCGCCGCCCTGCAGGACAAAGGCGCGGCCATCGCCGGCCCGGCCCAGCTCGGCCTTCAGCCGCTCGCATTCGCCGGCAAAAACCAGCGGCGGAAAGCGGCCAAGTTTTTGTTCCATCGCGGCCAGGGCCGCGCTGTCCGGATAGTCAGGGACCTGCCGTATCGGCATGTCACGCCAGCTGGACGGGGTCCATGCGCGTGCCATTGGTTTCTCTCCGCTCATTAAGGCTTGCCAGAATATGGCGGAATGGTGTCGGGCGCTACTGTGCCTCCCCTACAACCCGGGTGCGAGTGCGCAGGGTGACGAATTCCTCTGCCGCGGTGGGGTGAATGCCGATGGTGCGGTCGAAATCCTGCTTGGTTGCGCCCATCGCCACGGCAATGCCGATACCCTGCATGATCTCGGCCGCATCCTCGCCCAGCATATGCGCGCCCAGGATTGTCTGGCTGGCCTGATCGACCACGAGCTTCATCGTGGTCTTGCGACCCTGCCGCTTGCTGATGGTGTGGCGCATGGGGGTGAAGCGGGCGACATAAACATCGGTGGGGCCCAGCCTTGCCGCCTCCGCCTCGGTCAGCCCCACCGTGCCGATGGGCGGCGAGGTGAAGACGGCGGTGGGCACATTGAGGTAGCTGGCGCGGCGGGGGTTCTTGCCGAATAGCGTATCGGCCAGGGCGTGGCCCACGGCGGTGGCCATGGGGGTGAGGTTCAGCCTATCGACCACATCGCCGATGGCGAAAATATGCGCCTGGCTGGTGGCGTGCTCGTCATCGACGATGACCGCACCCGCGGCATTCATGGCAACCCCGGCCGCCTCCAGCCCCAGCCCGGCCGTATTGGGCTTGCGGCCGGTGCAGAAGAACACCGCATCCACCTGGCAGAGCGCGTCATTGCTCAGGGCCAGGCTGTATCCATCGCCTGACCGAGTGATGCCCCGGGGCATGATGCCGGCATTCATCACGATGCCCTGGGCCTGCAGCGCCTCGGGCAATGCCTCGCGGATATCCTGGTCAAAGCCGGTCAGCGGCAGGGGGGCGCGATAAAAAACCTCGGTCTGCGCCCCCAGCCCGGCCAGCAGGCAGGCGAATTCCAGCGCGATATAACCGCCGCCAATAATGGCCACACGCCTGGGCAGGGCTGGCAGGGTGAAGAGCCCATCCGAGATCATGCCATGCTCGGCGCCTGGAATATCCAACTTCATCGCCTGGCCGCCGGTGGCGATGACGATGCGCTCGGCGGTGATGCGCTTGCCGCCGACATCAAGGGTATGGGCATCGATAAAAGTCGCGCGCGCATCAAAAACCTGGCAGCCAGCGCCCATCAGCAGCTTGCCGTAAATCCCTGACAGCCTTGCCACCTCGGCATCGCGGGCGGCGGCCAGCACCGCCCAATCGTGCTCGCCCTTGACCATGGAGGTCCAGCCAAAGGCCGCGGCGTCCTCCGCCCACATGCCGTATTCGGCGGCCTGGACCATGATTTTCTTCGGCACGCAGCCGACATTGACGCATGTGCCGCCCCAGAAGCGCTCCTCGGCCACGCCCACCCGGGCGCCATGGCCGGCCGCAATGCGGGCCAACCGCACCCCGCCCGAGCCGCCGCCGATGACGAAGAGATCGAAATCATAAGCCATGCCTGGAACCTTTCGCAGCCTGCGGGAATGTAGCGTCGACCGCCATAAGCACCTTCCCCATTTGCCGCCAGATGGGCAAGCTGGCGGCAAATAAGGAGGAAGCGGCCCTTGCCGATAGACCACACCCACGCCTCAGGCCTGACCAGCTGGGTGGCCAGCGCCAATGCGCCCGGCTGCGACTTTCCTATCCAGAACCTGCCGCTGGGGATTTTCTCCATCGCCGGCGGCACGCCGCGCGGCGGTGTAGCGATTGGCGACCAGGTCCTCGATATCGGCCTCGCCATGGCGCATGGCCTGCTGCGCGGGGCGGCGGCAGAGGCCGCTTCCGGCCCCTCGCTGCGGCCATTGATGGCGATGGGCCGCGCCGCCTCGGCCGAGCTCCGGCACAATGTCTCCGCCCTGCTCGCCGCCAGCGCGCCTCCGCGCCCCGAATTGTTACATCCGCAATCCGCCATTCGCATGCACCTGCCCGGCGAGGTGCGGAATTTTTCCGATTTCATGGCCAGCTATGATCACTGCGCCCGGCTTGGCGCAGCGCGGGACCCAAAAAACCCGCTGCCGCCCGCCTTTCACCATCTGCCAGTGGCCTATCACTCCCGCGCCAGCTCGGTGCGCCCATCGGGCACCAATGTGCGCCGCCCCTGGGGGCAGTACTTCAAGGATGGCGAGATCGTCTTCGCCCCCACCGGCACGATGGATTTCGAGCTGGAACTTGGCATCTGGATTGCCGGCGAGAATGAGCAGGGCGAACCCACGCCGATCAGCCTGGCGGATCAGCGCCTATTCGGCTTCTGTCTCCTCAATGACTGGTCCGTGCGCGATATCCAGCGCTACGAAATGCCGCCGCTTGGCCCCTTCCTGGGCAAAAGCCTGCACACCTCGGTCTCGCCCTGGGTGATCACGGCCGAGGCCCTGGCGCCCTTCGCCACCGCGCTGCCGCCGCGCCAGGCCGGTGCGCCACAATGCCCGCCGCATCTAACCAGCGGCAGGCCCGATGGGCTGCGCATCCATATGCAGGCGGCGCTGCAAACCCCCGCCATGGCAGGCCCGCATGTCATCACCTCGGCGCCGTTCGAGAATATGTACTGGACGCCGGCGCAAATGGTCGCCCACCACACCTCCAATGGCTGCAACCTGCTGCCGGGGGATTTGCTGGGCAGCGGCACCGTCTCCGGCCCAGCCGAGGGTGGTGAGGCCTGCATCGCCGAGCTTTTGCTGCGCGGCCCCATCCAACTGCCCAATGGCGAGAGCCGCCGTTACCTCGAGGATGGCGATACCATCATCTTCACCGGCCAGGCGCATGCGCCTGGCGCCACGCCCATCGGCTTCGGCGAATGCCGCGGCACCATCCTTCCAGCCCATAAGGCCTGATCCCATGCGACGCATCATCGACATTTCCGTGGCCCTGAAATCGGGCATCAAATCCGACCCGCCGAACATGCTGCCCGAGATCGAATATATCGATCACCACCAATCGGCGCCGCGCATGGCCGAGTATATGGGCGTGGCCATTTCCGACCTGCCGAATGGCGAATATGCCGCGGTGGAACGGGTGAATATCTCCACCCATAACGGCACCCATCTGGACGCGCCCTATCACTATTTCTCCCGCCAGGATGAGGCGCTGATCCCCGGCGGCCGGCCCTCGATGCGCATCGATGAGGTGCCGCTGGAATGGTGCTTCCAGCCCGGCGTGAAGCTCGATTTCCGCCATTTGCCCGATGGCCATATCGTGCAGCCAGAGCAGGTGGAGGCCGAACTCAAGCGCATCAACCACACGCTCAAGCCGCTTGAAATCGTGCTGATGAATACCCGCGCCGGCAGCCGCTATGGCGAGGATGATTTCATCGATAGCGGCTGCGGCATGGGGCTGGCCGCCACCATGTGGTTGCTGGAGCGCGGCGTGCGCGTCGTGGGCACCGATGGCTGGTCCTGGGATGCGCCGTTCAGCGCCACCAAGAAGCGCATCGCCGAGGGGGGTGACCCCTCGATCATCTGGGAAGGCCACCGTGCCGGCCGGCAGATCGGCTATAGCCACATGGAAAAGCTGAGCAACCTGGAAAGCCTGCCGGGCGATGGCTTCATGGTCTCCTGCTTCCCGGTGAAAATCCATCGTGCTTCGGCCGGCTGGGTCCGCGCTGTCGCCATTATCGAGGAGTGAGAATGATGCGCCTTCTATTCGCGATCCTGCTGCTGGCACTGCCCGCCCATGGGCAGGAATGGCGACCAGAGGGCGCCATCACCCTGGTCAGCCCCTATTCCCCCGGCGGGTCGGATGCCTTCATGCGCGCCATTGGCGAGTATATGGGCCGGCAATTGGGTGTGCCGGTGGCGGTGGTGAACCGCGATGGCGGCTCGGGCGTGGTGGGTATGCGCTTCATGGCCTCCTCCAACCCCGATGGCCGCACCATCGCGATGACGCCAATGACGGCCGTGGTGGTGCAGCCGCATATGGTGCGCAATCTGGGCCTGGACCCGAGCCATGTGGCGCCAGTCTGCGGCACCAATGAGAACCATCTGGGCATCGTGGTGCGCAGTGACAGCCCGATCCGCAACCTCGCCGATCTTCTGGCCGCCGGGCGGGCGCGAAACCTCAGCTATGGCAGTGCCGGGCCCAATTCGCTGCCCATGTTGGGGGTTTGGCGCGTCAGCCGCGCCACCGGGGTGGAATTCACCCATATCGCCTTCCGTGGTGACCCGCCGCACCTGAACGAAACCCTGGCGGGAAGGCTGGATTTCTCCACCGCCGTCGTCGCCTCGGCCTCCGAATTCGTGCTGTCGGACCGGATGCGGCTGATCACCGTCTTCAGCGCGGGGCGGCATCCCGATTTCCCGAATGTGCCCACGGCGCGCGAACAGGGGGTGGATGCGCTGCAATTCAGCCAGGTGGGCATCTATGCGCCGCGCGGCACGCCCGAGCACGTCCTCAACAGGCTGGACACGCTGTGCCGTGAAGCGCTGGAACAGGAGACGGTCCGGCGCATGGCTGCCACCGCGCGCAGCATCATCCGCTACATGCCCCGGGCCGATTTTGCCGCCATGATCAATAGCGAGTTCGAGGCTTATCGCAGCATCCTGCAGGCGTTGGGCGTGCAGCCGGAATAGGGCTCACCCCTGCGCCGGCGGCAGGCGCATCCAGGCGGCGGGCTCGGGGTGCAGCATTGCCTCGCCACATGCCAGCGGGCCCTCCAGCGCCCCCAGGCGCAGCAGCGCCATGCCCCGGCCATCCCGGCCCGAGCGCATTTCGCCCATCTCGATACCCTCACGCAGCACCGGCGTGCCGGGTGAAGGCAAGGCGCCCTCCACCCGCACCGGCACCAACCGGCGCTTGACGAGGCCGCGATACTTCGTCCGCGCCGTCAGCTCCTGGCCCATATAGCAGCCCTTATCCCAGCTCACGCCGTGCAACTCGTCGAAGCCGGCCTCCAGCAGCACGGTCTGCTCGGTGCGCATATCGGCGGTATCGGGCAGGCCGAGCGAGAGCCGATGCAGGTCGTAGGCGATGCTGGCATCGGGGTATTCGCCGCGCGGCATGATGGCGCGCCAGCCGGCCTCCGGCAGGCGGGGATCGGGTGCCGCGCCCTCGGGCATCGGCGCATCGCCCCAACCCGCCACCACGGCAAAACCATTCGAAGCATCGCGCAACCCGATCTTGGAGCGCAGCCGGAACTTGATCAGTTTTTCGGCGAGCATCGGTGCCTGCTCGCGCTCACATTCCAGCAGCAGCGCATCCGGCCGATGGACGATGAAAAAATCCGCCAGCCACTTGCCCTGCGGCGTCAGCAGCGCGGCCCAGACGGCGCGGCCTGGCGCAGCGGCCGCCACATCATTGGACACCAGGCCCTGGAGGAAGGCCACGCGGTCCTGCCCCGCCAGTTCGACAACGCCGCGATGCGGCAAAAGAGAGATCGGCATGGCTGATACTTGGCGGGGGCGCGGCGCCGGTGCAACCATGATACAAGCGCCGAGTGCGGATCCTCTTCATCTCCTCCACGCGCATCGGCGACGCCGTGCTCTCCACTGGGCTATTGGGCCATTTGATGGCCCAATACCCCGGCGCGCGCTTCACCGTGGCCTGTGGCCCGGCGGCCGAGGGTGTTTTCACCCGCATGCCGGGGCTGGATCGGCTATGGGTGCTGCGTAAGCGGAAATTTTCGCTCCATTGGCTGGGGCTGTGGTGGTTCGCGGTGCGGCAGCGCTGGGATTTGGTGGTGGATCTGCGCGGTTCGGCCATGGTGTTCATGCTCCCCACCCGCGCCCGGGCTTTGATGCGCGGCGGTCGGCGCGCTGGGCACCGGCTTGCTCATCTCGCCGAGATTCTGCGCCTCGCGCCGCCGCCCTTGCCTCTCGCCTGGTTCGATGCGGCCGATGCGGCCCGCACGGCGACGATGACCGGCCCCTTCCTCGCCCTCGGCCCCAGCGCCAATTGGCAGTATAAGGTTTGGCCGGCGGAGCGCTTCGTGGCCCTGGCCCGCGCCCTGACCAGCCCCGGCGGCGCGCTCGCGGGCCATGGCATCGTCATCCTGGGTGGCCCAGGCGCGGCCGAGGCAGCGATGGTGGCCCCCGTTCTCGCCGCCCTGCCCGGGGCGGTGGACATGGTGGGCAAGCTGTCTTTGCCCGAGGCCGCGGCGCTGCTCTCCCGCGCCAGCCTCTATATCGGCAATGATTCGGGGCTGATGCACCTTGCCGCCGCCGCCGGCGCCCCCACGCTGGGCCTGTTTGGCCCCACCAATGCCGAGGAATACGCGCCCTCCGGCCCGCATGCCCGGGTGGTCGAGGCCGACCGCCATGTCAGCCCCCCCGGCGCAACTGAATTGGAGAGACTGGCCCGGATGGATGCCCTGCCGATGGAACGCGCCCTTGCTGCCGCCACAGCCCTGCTATCGCCGGTGCCCGTGGCATGAGGCTCTCCGCCCTGCTCGTGGCCCGCAATGAGGCGGCAAGGCTGGAAGGATGCCTAGCCAGCCTCGCCTTTGCCGATGAGATCGTGGTGGTGCTCGACCGCAGCACCGATGCCTCGGCGCAGATCGCCCAGGCGGCGGGGGCGCGGGTGGTGGAGGGCGAATGGGCCCTGGAGGGCCCCCGCCGCAATGCCGGCATCGCCGCCTGCAGCGGTGATTGGGTGCTGGAGGTGGATGCCGATGAAACCGTGCCGCCCGAACTCGCCAGCCTGATCCGCGCCACCATCGCCGATAGCGCGCATGGTTTCCATCGTGTGGCGATCGACAATTATATTGGCGGGCGGCTGGTGCGGCATGGCTGGGCCGGCAGCTTCGGCACCACCGCCAAGCCCATCCTGTTTCGCCGCGGCGCCAAGCATTGGCGGGCGCAGCGCGTGCATCCGAGCCTGGATTGGAACGGCACCGAAGGGGCCAAGATCGAGGCCGCCGCCATCCGACATGATGTCGACCGCGACATCTCCGATATGCTGCGCCGGTTGGACCGCTATAGCAGCCTCAGGGCGGCGGATTTGCTGGAGAGCGGCGACATCGGCACCCTGCCTGGCAATCTGCGCCGCTTCTTCAGCCGCTTTTTCAAGGCGCTGGTCACCCGCGGGGGCTATCGGGAAGGTGGCTGGGGCCTGCTGCTGGCCTTTTGTGCCGGGCTGTTTCCATTGCTGAGCCACCTCAAGGCCCGGCTGGAACCGGAACGCCACCGGTGAGGATCATCCTCGCCACCGAAGGGCCGCGCCTGCCCGCCGAACGTGCCCTGGAACAACCCTGCGGCGGCGTGGAGATTGCCACCGCCATGCTGGTGCGCGCCCTGGCCCAGGGGGGCCATGCGGTCACCGTGCTGGCCGGCACGGCGGCGGCGGAGCGTGATGGCGATGGCGCGCTCTGGGCTCCCTCTGCCGAGGGGGCGGCTGATCTCGTGATCGCCAACCGAGCGCCAAAACTGTTTAAAATTCTTCCTAAGGGGCGACGGGTGCTGTGGTTGCACAATCCCGCGCGCTACCTCGCCAAACCGCGCCACGCCATCCCGCTGCTGCTGGCGCGGCCGCGTATCGTGGTGCTGGGGCCCTCGCACCGGGCCAGCCTGCCGCGGCTCTTCGCCGGGGCCGCGGTGGAAATCCCGCTGGCGGTGGCGCCACCCTTCACCGCCGGCGGCACGGCGCATGGGCCGCCGGCACCGCGCGCTGTCTTCGCCTCCAACCCGCTGCGCAATCTCGATGCGCTGCTGGCGATCTGGGCCGCGCGCATCCTGCCCGCCGTGCCGGATGCCAGCCTGCATATCTATGCCGGCGCCGGTGTCTATGGCGGGCCGCAGAAACTGGCCGACCGCGCGGCCCCAGTGATGGAGCGCGCCGCCCATACCCCAGGCGTCGTGCTATGCGGGCCGCAGCCGCGCGCGGTGCTGGCCGAAAGCTACGCCCGGGCGCGGGCCATGCTGTATCTCGGTGATCCTGGGGAGACTTTCTGCCTGGCGGTGGCCGAGGCCCAGGCCATGGGTCTGCCCTGCATTCTGGGCGCTGAGGGTGCGGTGGCCGAGCGGGTGCGCGATGGGCAGAGCGGGATTGTGGCCCGCGACCATGACGCCTTCGCCGAGGCGGCGATTCGCATCCTGCGCGATGATGCGGCATGGAGTGCCATGCACCACGCCGCCCTCACCCAGCCGCCACCGCCCGATTGGGCTGAGGTGGCGGCGCGATTTGTCGCCCTGGCCCGGCCATGATCGCGCTGCTGACGCAATGCTTCCCGCCCGATCGCGGCGGCATAGAGACCACGATGGGCGAAATGGCCATGGCCTTCCATGGGGCCGGGCATAGGGTGGTGGTGCTGGCCGACCATATTCGGGGCGGCATGGCCGAGCCTGATTGGCCCTTCGCGGTGCGCCGCTTCGGCGGGCCGCGCTTCTGGCGGCGGGCGCGCAAGGCCCGCGCTCTGGCCGCGCTGGCCGCCGATGTGGTCTGGGCCGATAGCTGGAAATCGCTGGAGACGCTGCCGGCCCGCGCCCCGCGCGTGGTGGTGATGGCGCATGGCAATGAGTTGCTGCGCCAGAGCGGCGGGCGCGGCGGCCGCATGGCCCGCGCCTTCGCCAGGGCTGATATTGTGGTGGCGAATTCGCGTTTCACCGCGGGGCTGCTGGCCGGGCTGCATGATGCGGTGGTGGTTGTGAACCCCTCGATCCGCCCGCCGCTGCCCGCACCGCGTGAGCCTCAGCCCGGCCATATTGTCAGCCTTGGCCGGCTGGAGGCGCGCAAGGGCTTCGACATGGTGATCCGCGCGTTGCCGAGCCTGCCCGGCGCGCGCTATACGATGGCCGGCGCGGGCCCCGATGAGGCGCGGTTGCGGGCGCTGGCCACGCAATGCGGCGTGGCCCAGCGGGTGGCATTTGCCGGTAGTGTGGATGAGGCCACGAAATCCGCGCTGCTGGGCCAGGCAGAGGTCTTCGCCATGCCGGTGCGCCGTGAGGGGCTCTCGGTGGAGGGGTTTGGGCTGGTCTATCTGGAGGCCGCGTGGTTCGGCGTGCCCAGCCTGGCGGGCCTGGCCGGCGGTGCGGCAGATGCGGTGCTGCAGGATGAAACCGGGCTGCTGGTTGATGGCAGCGATGCCGCCGAAGTGCGCGAGGGGCTGGCAAGGCTCCTGGCAGACCCGGCCCTGCGCGAGCGCATGGGCGCTGCGGCCCAGTTGCGCGCCCGGCGCGACTTCACCTGGGAGGCCGTGTTGCCGGCCTATCTCAGGCTACTGGAACGTTCTTCCGCTCATAATGGCTCGAGTATTTCTTCGTGATCAGATCGGACTTCACGATCACGCAGACATCGGTGGTATTGAACGGCACATCCAGCACCGCGCCATCACCCACGAACCCCCCTAGCCGCAAATAGCCCTTGATCAAGGGCGGCAGAGCCAGCAATGCCGCCTTTTGGTCAAAGCTGCCAGGCGGCAGCCGGTTCATCGACACATAGCGCTCGGCAATGGCGCGCGGCCGCAATTCCTCGGGCGCGAGATGGTGCTGATGCAGATAGGACAGCACGGCGGCATTGGCGTCCAAATCGAGCCCAGGCAGGCTGGCGCAGCCGAACATCAGCCCAATGCGGTGCTGCGAGACATAGGCGGCGATGCCCTGCCAGAGCAGCTGCAGCGTGCCGCGGGTGCGGTATTCGATGTTCACGCAGCTTCGCCCGAGTTCCAGAATCTCGCCCGGGAAGCGGATGAGCGGGCCGATGTCATATTCATCAGCGCTGTAGAAGCGGCCCAGCTTCTGCGCCGCCGCGCGGCGGATCAGGCGATATGTGCCCACCACGCTGGAAGCACCCTCGCCCCGGTCGTGATCGAGCACGAGAAGATGGTTGGCCACGGCATCGAACATGTCGGCATCAAGGCCGGTGCGCAAAGCCTCGGCATCGGGCTTCGCCCCCATTTCATCGACGAAGACCTGATAGCGCAGGCGTTGCCCGGCCTCGATCTCGTCCTGGCTCACCGCCACGCGCACGCCCAGGCGGCCGCTGCGAATTTCCTCGAAGGGCAGGGTCATTTCGCCTTCTTTCCGGCCTTGGCTGGGGTCGTTTTCACGGGTGCCACGGCGGGGCGCCGGGCAAAGAGTTGTAGCCGGACATCGACAAGGTCAAAGCCCAACCGGGCTGCGATCTCTGCCGCGATGCGCTCATGCGCCGCATCCTCGAATTCGATCACCCGGCCGGTATCGACATCAATGAGATGATGATGATGGCCACGATCGGTCGGGTCATAGCGTGATCGGCCCTCACCGAAATCCCGGCGGGCGAGGATGCCCTTCTCCTCCAATAGCCGCACCGTGCGATAGACGGTGGCTATGGACACCCGGCTGTCGAGGACCGCGGCGCGGCGGTAGAGCTCCTCGACATCGGGGTGGTCCTCGCTATCGCTGAGGACGCGCGCGATAGTGCGGCGCTGCCCAGTCATTTTCAGGCCGCGCTCGATGCACATCCGCTCGATTCGGGAGATGACGCGAGGGCCCTTCGCCGCGCACGCGGCTTGCGCTTCATCTGCCTGCGGCATCATACCCAAAGATCGCTAGCTCCGCCCGAAGGACCACAACATAGTATTGTCAGGCCCTCAGGGCAAAGCGTCCCGAATCCTTGTGGGGATGAGGGTCAGGTGGCAGCCCCAGCGGTGCCGCGCGGCTTGGTGCCCAGGCCAATTTCCTTGGCCAGGGCCGAACGGCGCTTCGCATAATCATCCGCCACCATGGGATAGTCGGAGGGCAGGCCCCACTTCTCGCGGTACTGCTCTGGGCTGAGATTATAGGCAGTCTTCAGATGGCGCTTGAGCATTTTCAGCTTTTTGCCGTCCTCAAGACAGATGATATAGGCCGGGGTGATGGACTTCTTCACCGGCACAGCCGGCTCCTGCCGCTTCACCTCAGGCTCCGGCTGGGCCTTGCCCAAATTAGCCAATGCCGAATGCACCTGGCTGATAAGGCCCGGCAGTTCAGCCATGGCCACCGGGTTGTTCGCGACATGCGCAGAGACGATTTCTGCGGTCAGGCCCAGCAAATCTTGTGCCAATTCATTCTCCAACATATAAAATTTCTCCCTGATCGGCTCGTTTCCCCCGTATACTATATTTCGTAACTGTATCGCAATCGGGCAGGGACGATTCAGCGAGAAAGATCGAGGCTTAATGACAGAGAAAACGCAAAATCCTACGCATTCGATAGATGTCCGCCAGGAGATGTGTCCAATGACATTCGTGCGGGTCAGGCTGATGCTGGACAAAATGCGGTCAGGCGATTGCCTCGAAGTTTTGTTCAATGGCGAGGAACCGGCGCGGAACCTGCCGCGCTCGGCCATCGAACTCGGCCATACAATCCTGCATCAGGACAATGGCAGCATGCTGCTCAGGAAAGCCTGAGCGTCATGACAATCGCGTCTGTTCCATCCGCATAGTAGCGCGGCCGCCGGGCAACTTCGGTGAAGCCGGCCGCGCAATATAGAGCCTGAGCAGCGGCATTGCCCGCACCCACCTCAAGAAACAGCGCTCCGGCGCCCAAGCCCCGGCAAGCCTCAATCGCGGCATCGAGCAGCCGGCCGGCAAGCCCCTGCCGCCGGGCCGGCGGGGCGGTGGCCAACGTCAGCACCTCGGCCTCATCACCGCCCAGCCGGCACATGATGAAGGCGTCCCCTGGCCACCACAGCACGAAGCAGCCCCCCATCTCCATCAGGCCGCTGATATCGCCGGCCCGCCAGGCCATGCCCGGAGGAAAACCAGCTGCATGGATGGCTGCCAGCGCGCCCACCTCGGCCATGGTGGCGAGTTCGGGCGCGGTCATGTGACCGCAGGCTGGTCGATATAAAGCGGCAGGGCCGGGGGCGAGGGTTGGCCCGCGCGCAGGCCGGCCGCAGCCGCCAGCGCCACGCCGCGCGCCACGCTGCCCCGCAGGCTGCCCAACGCCACCGGGGCGCCGCGCGCCAACAAACGCGCGGCCGCCGCCGCCGCACCGCTGCCGCCCAACAAGGTGGGGCCTTCCGTCGCCGGCAATACGGCCTCGGTCAGGCTCGCCGGCGCCGCCCCTGGCCGGAGCAGAAAAATCCCGCCGCGACGATTGTCGATGGCGGCCCAGATGACGCGCCCCTGCGGATTGTCCAGCAGAAAGGGCAGCGCGGCCAGGATGGAGACACCACTCAGCCCAACCCCCAGCCCATCCGCCAGCCCATGCGCCAGCGCCAATGCGGTGCGAATGCCGGTGAAGCCCCCGGGGCCTATGCCGGCCGCGATATGGTCAACCCCGCCCTGCTGTTCCATCAGCGCGGCCACCAGGCGAGGCAGGATGGCAGGCTGGCCAAACACCGCCGGGCACTCTTGTTCGGCCAGCACGACGCCATCCTCAATCAGGCAGGCCGAGAGCCGCGCGCCGGCCGCATCGAGCCCCAGAATGCGCATGCTAGAGGTTTATCTCCAGCATCACCGGCACATGGTCGCTGGCCTGGGTCCAGCCGCGGGCTGGCTTATGCACGGTGCAGGCCGCAAGGCTGCCGACGAGGTCGGGCGAGACCCAGATATGGTCCAGCCGCCGGCCGCGATCCGCTGCCGCCCAATCCTTCGCGCGGTAGGACCACCATGTGTAGAGTTTCTGGTCTGCTGGCACGAAATGGCGCATCGCGTCATACCATTCGCCCTCGGCCATCCAGCGCTTCAGGGCCGTGGTCTCGACTGGGGTGTGGGAGACCACGTCGAGCAATTGCTTGTGCGACCAGACATCCTGTTCCAGCGGCGCAATGTTGAGATCACCCAGCATCACCCGCCGTGGTGCCCCGGCCCGGCTCTTGGCCCAGGCGGTGGCCTCCATCACGAAATCCAGCTTATGGGCGAATTTCGGATTGGCCACGGGGTCGGCAATGTCGCCACCCGCGGGCACGTAGAAATCATGCAATTCGATGGGCCCGCCAGGCGCATCCAGCATGGCGCCAAGGTGGCGGCAATCGCCCTTTTCGCACCAATTGGGGTCCTGCTCCCGCACCGCGATGGGCAGGCGGGAGAGGATGGCCACGCCATTATAGCCCTTCATGCCGCGCATCGCGATGTGCTCAAAGCCCATCGCCCGCACTGCATCGAGGGGGAAATGCTCATCGGGGCATTTCGTCTCCTGCAGGCAGATCACGTCAGGCGCCAATTCCTCCGCCAGCCGCGCCAGCAAGCCGATGCGCAGGCGGATGGAGTTGATGTTCCAGGTGGCGATGCGAAGGGCCAAGGGCGGATACTCGCGAAAGGGGCCCCGAAGCTTTGGCCATTCGCGGCCGCTTTGGGAAGCCTCGGCAGCGCGGGTTGGCCCCGCGCCGCCACAGACTGAGACGATATGCTCAGACGATGCGGGTGGTGACGGTGCCCACGCCCTCGACGAAGCCTTCCAGCAAGTCGCCACGCACCACGGCGGCCACACCCTCGGGCGTGCCGGTCATGATGAGGTCGCCCGGGGCCAGTTCGACCAGTTCCGAGAGATTGGCGATCACCTCAGGCACCGACCAGATCAGCTTGGAGAGGTCAGAGGTCTGGGTGACCTTGCCGTTCACGCGGAGTTCGATCTTGCCCTTTGAAGGGTCAAAACCCTCCGCCGGAATCAGCAGGCCCATCGGTGCGGATTTATCGAAACCCTTGCCCATATCCCAGGGGCGGCCGGTCTTCTTGGCCTCGTTCTGGATGTCGCGCCGGGTCATATCCAGGCCCGAGCAATAGCCCCAGACATGCTTGAGCGCATCGGCGATGGCGATATTGGAACCGCCCGTGCCAATGGCCACCACCAGCTCCATCTCGTGATGCAGCGACTTGGTGACGGTGGGGTAGGGCATATCGGCATCGGAGATCACCACGGCATCGGCCGGTTTGGCGAAGTAAAAGGGCGGCTCGCGCGTCGGGTCGGAACCCATTTCGATCGCGTGCTCGGCGTAGTTGCGGCCGACACAGAAAATGCGGCGGACGGGGAACATCGCATTCGAGCCCTTGATCGGCAGGGCGGCGATGGCGGGCGGGGCTATGACATAATCAGGCACAGTGTCTTCCTCAGCTTAGAATTTGTAGGCGCTTAGCAGGCCACGCCATGGGGTGTCACCTTCAGCATCACGCCATGGCGCGGCCGCAGCGAGAGCTTCGCCCGCGGCACCGGCGCCGGGCAGCCCTCGGCGGAAAAATCGAGGCGTTGCAGCAGCACCGACAGCATCACCACCATCTCGGCCATGGCGAAGGCCGCACCGGTGCAGACCCGCGGCCCCAGGCTGAAGGGAATATAGCCAAAGCGGGGCAGTTTTCGCGCCGCGTCAGGCATGAAGCGGTCCGGGCGGAAGGCATGCGGCGCATCCCATAGCCGCTCATGGCGATGCAGCAGCCAGGGCAGGGCCAGCACCGTATCGCCCTCTTGCACCGCGATATGGCGAATGCGGTCAGGCCCGGCGGCCTGGCGCGAGAGATATGGCACGGGCGGGTAGAGGCGCATCGTCTCCTGCAGCACCGCCCGGGTGAAGGGCAGCTTGTTGAGTTCCTCGCCCGTCGGCGCGCGGCCGCCCAGTACATTGGCATGTTCCTCGCGCAGCCGCGCCAAGGTGGGCGGGTGCCGCGCCACCAGATACAGCGCCCAGGACAGCGCATTGGCCGAGGTCTCGCTGCCCGCCAGCAGCATCATGGCCACCTCGCTGATCAGCTGGGTCTCATCCAGCAAGGCCGCGCCATCCGCCTTTTGCGCCGCGCGCAGCGCGCCCAGAATGCCGCCCGGTTCGGCAATCGCCATCGCGTCGCTGCAAATGCGCCGCACATCGCGGGCATGGCGCCTGGCCGAGCGGAACTGAAAGCCGGAGAACCGTGGCGGCAGGCCGAAAAGATAAGCGAGATCCACGCCCATCACCGCGCCCTCAAAGGCGGTGAAGCTGGTCACCAGGCGCTGCGCATCCGCCATGCGCGCTCCATCGCCGAACAGCGCGCGCATCACCGCAAGCGCTGTGGCCGCACCCAGGCTGGGCGCCACATCCACCCGGCCCTGCCAGCCGGCGGCCAAGGCCTCGGCCCCCTCCACAAACAGATGATGGAAGTCGCCCATGCGGCTGGGGTGCAGTTGGCGCGCCATCACCGCGCGGCGGCTGCTCCAGATCTCGCCGTGATTGACGAACATGCTATCGCCCACCAGCGGCACCAGCGCCTGCTGGAAATGCTGGCTCTTGGCCTCATAATTGGCCGCCGAGGTGATATAGACCTGCCGCACCAGCTCAGGCTCATTCACCACCACCACCCGCCGCGCCAGCGTTTTCAACGGCATCAGATGGTGGCGGAAGCTGACCTCGGGGAAGAGCCCCAACAGGTCATCAATGGTGGCGGTGAGGATGCGCATGGGGCCGGGGAAGCGCGCATTCACCGAAGGGCGCGGCGGCACCAGATCGGTGGTCAAAGGGCTCATGGCTGGCGGTCCGTCACACAACATCATCCCGGGCTTGGGCCAGCCCCGCATCGGCGAGGGCGGCGGGGGCATCTGCCTCGTGCATAACCCGGCGGCCCAAGGGGAGATAGACCTCCGCCGCGCCACGGGAGGCCAACAAAAAAGCGCCCGGCCAGGGGGGTGGCCGAGCGCCTATTATTGTACTTCCGAACGGATTGGTAGGGCGAGCCGGCGGGGGAGCCGGATCGTCCACCGACGTTCAAAATGCGCCGGCTACAACTCTCTTAGCCCGGGTCGCGTGATAGTGCAAAACTTGATTCGCATTCAGCCGCCATGACTGTTCAGTGATAGGTGGCGCTAGCCGCCTTGTCAAAAAATAGACTCGCCAGCCCCCTTAGTCTATTCTCGTTTATTCAGTTCGTTATCCGCGCTTCTTCATCTTCTTTGGGTCCCACCCGCCGCCGCCAGGGCCCATGGGCTTGGGTTTCCACGCTTCTTTTTTTCCGCGGTTGGGCTTGGCGGGAGTGCTCTCACGCAGCGATCTTCCGGCCTCATTGGCCGTTATGCTCCCGCCGCTGCCCAGCCCGAGTTCCAGCGACTCGAGTCGCTTGATCTCATCGCGCAGCCGCGCGGCTGTCTCAAATTCCAGATCGGCCGCGGCGGCGCGCATCTTCTTCTCCAGCTCGACAATGCTCGAGCGCAGATCCTTGCCAACGAAATTGAGGCTGGCATCGCCTTCGCTCGCCTCCACCGTCACGTAATCACCCTGGCTGACATCCTTCAGCACATCGGAGATGTCGCGGGTGATGGAGGTGGGGGTGATGCCGTGTTCGGTGTTGTAGGCGATCTGCCGGGTGCGGCGCCGCTCGGTCTCGCCGAGTGCCTTTTTCATGCTCTCCGTCATCCGGTCGGCATAGAGGATGACCCGCCCCTCGGCATTGCGCGCCGCCCGGCCAATCGTCTGAATCAGCGAGGTCACGCTGCGCAGAAAGCCTTCCTTATCGGCATCGAGAATGGCCACGAGGCGGCATTCGGGAATATCCAGCCCCTCGCGCAGCAGGTTGATGCCCACCAGCACATCGAAGCCGCCGCGGCGCAGGTCGCGGATGATCTCAATCCGCTCTAGCGTGTCCACATCGGAATGCAGGTAGCGCACGCGAATGCCGGCCTCGGTCATGTATTCGGTCAAATCCTCGGCCATGCGCTTGGTCAGCACCGTCACCAGGATGCGGCCGCCCTGCAAGGTCACCTGCCGCACCTCGGCCAGCAGGTCATCCACCTGGCCTTCCACCGGGCGAATATCACAGACCGGATCCACCAACCCGGTGGGGCGGATCACCTGCTCGGTGAAGGCGCCGCCGGTGCGTTCCATCTCCCAAGGGCCGGGGGTGGCGGAGACGAAGACGGTCTGCGGCCGGAAGGCATCCCATTCCTCGAAGCGCAGCGGGCGATTATCGATGCAGCTCGGCAGGCGGAAACCATGCTCGGCCAGGATGGCTTTGCGGGCAAAGTCGCCACGGAACATGCCGCCTATCTGCGGCACGGTGACGTGGCTTTCATCGACGATCAGCAGGGCATTATCCGGCAGATATTCGAACAGCGTGGGCGGCGGCTCGCCCGGGTTGCGGCCGGAGAGGTAGCGCGAATAATTCTCGATGCCTTTGCAGGAACCGGTGGTCTCCATCATCTCCATGTCGAAGATGGTGCGCTGTTCCAGGCGCTGGGCTTCCAGCAGGCGGCCGGCGGTGTGCAGCTCCTCCAGCCGGGTTTTCAATTCGGCCTTGATGCGCTGCACCGCCTGGCTGAGCGTGGGCCGCGGCGTGACATAGTGGCTATTGGCGTAAATGCTGACTTTTTCCAGCTCGGCGGTGATCTCACCGGTCAGCGGGTCAAATTCGCGAATACTGTCCACCTCATCGCCAAAGAGGCTGACCCGCCAGGCGCGGTCATCCAGCTGCGAGGGCCAAAGATCCACATTCTCCCCCCGCACGCGAAAGCAGCCGCGGGCGAAGGCCATGTCATTGCGGCGATATTGCTGCTCCACGAGGCCCTTGATCAGCAGATCGCGGTCGATCCGCCCGCCTTGTTCCAGCTTCACCACCATCTTCGAATAGGTTTCGACCGAGCCGATACCATAAATGCAGCTGACACTGGCGACGATGATCGCATCATTGCGCTCCAGCAGCGCCTGGGTGGCGGAGTGCCGCATGCGGTCGATTTGTTCGTTGATCTGACTGTCTTTTTCTATGTAAGTATCGGTCCGCGGCACATAGGCCTCTGGCTGAAAGTAATCGTAATAACTGACAAAATACTCGACGGCGTTATTCGGAAAAAAACTCTTCATCTCGCCATAGAGCTGCGCCGCGAGGGTCTTGTTCGGCGCCAGAATCAGCGTGGGCCGCTGCACCGCCTCCACCACCTTGGCCATGGTGAAGGTTTTGCCCGAGCCGGTGACGCCGAGCAGCACCTGATCCTTCTCCGCCGCCTCAACGCCGGCGATCAGCTCGCGGATGGCATTGGGCTGGTCGCCATTCGGCTCGAAGGGGCTGACCACTTCGAGCCGCCGGGTGAATTCCGGCGCCGGGCGAGCCGGAGGGATGAAGGTGACCGGCGTGAAGCTGACATTCATCCCCCCAATATATGCCCCTGCCCGGGCGGAACAATCAGCTATGCGGCAGGCGATAGCCCGGCTCATGCCAAGGCATGGCCACCAGCCGGCCGCTGGTGGAGAGCGTGATATAGGCCGTGCGCATATCAGCGCCGCCAAAGCAGATATTGGTCGGCATCAATTCCGGCATTTTCTCCACATGGACGATATCGCCAGCGGGCGAGACGGTGGTGATCTCACCGCTCACCAGCGTCGCCACCACGATATTGCCCGAGGCCGCAACGGCCAACGAATCCAGCCGCCGGAAGCCAGGAAACTGGCAAACCAGCCGCCCGCCATGGCTGCTCGGCCAGGGCGCCTTTTTCAGCTTGCCCGGCCCCTCGACATCCCAGGCCCAGAGACGCCCGGTTTCAGTCTCCGCCACATAAAGCACCCGCCCATCGGGGCTGAGGCTGATGCCATTGGCGCCGCCGGGCACTGGGAAGGCGGCCTCGACAATCCGGCTGCCATCGCTCGCCGCCCAATACACCCCGCCATGATCGCGGTCGCGCGCCCGGAACTTGCCCAGATCGCTGAACCAGAAGCCGCCATTGGGGTCGAAGACAATGTCATTGGGCCCCTTCAGCCGGTGGTCACCACAGCGGTCATAGAGCACCGTGAGCGTGCCGGTGGGGATATCCAGCACCTCGATCCGCCCGCCGGTGTAATCTGTCGCCTGGCCGATAGGGCGCAGCATCCCCGGCTCCTCATGCCAGATGAAGCCGTCATTGTTGCAGATGAACAGCTTGCCATCCGGGCCCAGCGCCATGCCATTCGGCCCGCCCTTCAGCCTGGCCAGCGTGGTCTTGGTGCCATCGGCAGCGATTTGGGTGATGCGCCCGGCCTCGATCTCGACCAGCGCCACCGCCCCATCGGGCATCACCACCGGGCCTTCGGGGAAGCGGAGGCCATTGGACAGTTCTTGCATGTCAGTTTCCTCTATTTGGCCGTCATCATGGCGCGGGCGGTGGCTTGACGCCAGCGTCCTCAGGCGGCGCAGTGCGGGCATGGATCCCGTCACCCTCGCCGTCCTCGACAACCGCCTGCGCGCCATCGTGGAGGAAATGGGAGAGGCGATGCTGCGCACCTCCTATAGCCAGATCCTCAACTCCTCGCGCGATTTCTCCGTCGCACTCTGCGGCGCCGATGGCGGGCTGGTCGCCCAGGCCGACCATATCCCGGTGCATGTCGGCGCGCTGCGCTTCGCGGTGGAGGCGGCGCTGGAACAGTTTCCGACCCCGCGCGACGGCGACATCTTTCTCCTCAACGACCCCTATAATGGCGGCTCGCACCTGCCCGACCTCACCATCATGCTGCCGGTTTTTTCGGAGGGGCAGCGCTGCTTTTACGCGGTGGTGCGGGCGCATGTGCCCGATATCGGCGGCGCGACCCATGGCGGCTACAACCCCGGCGCCGCCGATATCTGGTCCGAAGGCGTGCGCATCCCCCCCATTCGGCTGGGCGAGGATGGTGGGCTGCGGGAGGACCTGATCCGCATGCTCTGCGCCAATACCCGCGTGCCGCGCGATGTGCGGGGTGACCTGATGGCCATGGTGGGCGCGGCCCGGGTGGGGGCAGCGCGGGTGGCTGCACTTCTGGCGCAGCATGGCCACTCCTCGCTGATGGCTGCGGTGGAGGCGATCCTTGATCTCTCCGAGGCGCATGCCCGCCGCATCCTGGCCGCCTGGCCGGATGGCAGTTGGGCCGGCGAGGCCATCCTCGATGATGACGGCCATGGGCGGGAGAATATCGCCATCCGCGCCACCTGCACCAAGACCGGCAGCGACCTGCATATCGATCTCAGCGCCTCGGATGATGAGGCAGTGGGCTTCGTCAATTCCTCCTATCCCAATATGCGCTCGGCGGTGGCGATGGCCTTTGCCTATCTGCTCGATGCCGATGTCTCGAAGAATGACGGCGCCTTCCGCCCGCTGCGGGTCACGGCGCGGCAGGGTAGCATTGTCTGGGCCAATGAGGGCCGGCCCGTCACGCTCTGCACCTCCCATCCCGGCAATGAAATCGTCGAGGCCATCATCCGCGCCATGCAGCATGCCTGCCCGGATAGGGTGATGGGCGGCTGGGGCCGGCGCTTTCGCGTGGCCATCCAGGGCCGCGCGCCGGGGGGCAAGAGCTTCGTCTGGCACCTCTTCCATGCCCGCCCCGGGGGCGGCGCCAGCGCCAATGGCGATGGCTGGAACACCGCCGGCGAATGGCACAGCGCCGGCGGCCTGAAATTCGGCAGCATCGAGCAGGCCGAGGCCCGCTTCCCGCTGCTCTTCGAAAGCCATGAATTTCGCGCCAATTCCGGCGGCGAGGGCCAGTATCGCGGCGGCACCGGGGCTGAGCTTCGGCTGCGGGTGGAGGCTGAGGGCACCGCCTTGGCCAATACCGCGGGCGATGGCGCAAGGCACGGCTCGGCCGGGGTGATGGGCGGGCAGGATAGCCAGCCGCATCATTACGTGCTGCGCGGCGCCGATGGCAGCGCGCGCATATTGCGCACCAAGGAGGTGGGCGTGCCCATCCAGCCCGGCGATGTGCTGCATCTGCAATCCGCCGGCGGTGGCGGCTGGGGCGACCGCGCGCGCCGCTTACCCGAGGCCGCCGCACGCGACATCGAAGAAGGCTACACGGCATGAGCTGGCGCATCGGCATCGACGTGGGCGGCACCTTTACGGATGTCGTCGCCATCGCGCCCCATGGCGCGGCCTATCTGGCCAAGGCCGCCAGCACGCCCGCGGACCAGTCCGAAGGGGTGCTCCAGGGCCTGCAGAACCTGGCCGATGCCGCCGGTATCCCGCTCGCCACCCTGCTGGCCGGCACTGAGCGCATCGTCCATGGCACCACAGTGGCCACCAACGCCCTGCTGGAGCGCAAGGGCGCGCGTGTGGCCATGCTAACAACCCAGGGCCATCGCGATGTGGTGGAAATGCGCGAAGGGCTGAAACCCGAGCGCTACAATCTCCGCAACACCCCGCCACCGCCCCTGGTGCCGCGCAGCCGCCGTTTTGGCGTGCGCGAAAGGCTGCGGGCCGATGGGCGGGTGGAAACCCCGCTGGACCCCGAAAGCCTCGCCGCTGCCATCGCCGCAGCGCAGGGTGCCGAGGCGGTGGCCATCTGCTTCCTCAACGCATGGCGTGACGCCCGGCATGAGAATGCCGCCGCCGATGCGGTGCGCGCTGCCCTGCCCGGCGTCTTTGTCACCACCAGCAGCGAGGTGCTGCCGGAAATCAAGGAATTCGAGCGCTTCTCCACCACCGCGGTGAATGCCTATGTCGGGCCCGTCGTGTCGCGCTATCTCGGCCGCCTGGGTGAGCGGCTGATCGAGGCCGGCTATGGCGGCCCGGTCTTTGTCATTCTCAGCCATGGCGGCGTGGCGCCGCTGGCCGATGCCGCCAGGCTGGCGGTGGGCACCGCGCTCTCCGGCCCGGCGGGTGGGGTTGCGGCGGCGGTGGCACTGTCGCATACCGGCATGGCGGAGAATCTCGTCACCTTCGATATGGGCGGCACCTCCACCGATATCGCCCTCGTCACCGAAGGCACCGCCACGCTGGGGCGTGGGCGCGAGGTGGGCGGCGAGCGCATCGCCCTCGAAAGCTTGGATATCGTGACACTGGGTGCCGGTGGCGGTTCCATCGCGGCCCTGGGGGCCAACGGCACCATGCAGGTCGGCCCGCGCAGCGCCGGCGCCCGGCCCGGCCCGGCCTGCTATGGCCGCGGCGGCACTGAGCCCACCGTCACCGATGCCAATCTTGTGCTGGGCTATCTCAACGCCGGCAGTTTCCTCGGCGGCGCGCAGCGGCTGGATGTTGCGGCCGCCGATGCCGCCATGGCCAGCCTGGCCACGGCGCTGAACATCACGCCACTGGACACCGCCGCAGGCATTTATCGCCTGGTCAATGCCCGCATGGCGGATGGCGTGCGCGTGGCCACCGTGCGGCGCGGGGTGGACCCGCGCGGCGCCACCTTGCTGGCCTTCGGCGGTGCCGCGGGGCTGCATGCCTCGGCCGTGGCGCGCGATCTGGGCATGCGGCATTACGCCGTGCCGCTCTTCGCCGCCGGGCTTTCCGCCTGGGGCATGCTGCGCACCGATTTGCGCTTCGAGGTCACCCGCAGCGTCAATGCCATGCCGGGCGATACCGAAATCCGCAGCCTCTTCGCCGCTCAGGAGGCCGATGCCCGGACGCGGATGAAAACCTGGTTCCAGGGCGAGATCACCGCCACCCGCTCGGCGGATATGCGCTATGGCGACCAGGTGTTTGAAGTCTCGGTCAATCTCGACGGGCTGGATTGGGATGCGCCCGATATCGCCGCCCGGGTGAAATCCGCCTTCCATGCGCAGCACCGCGCGCTGTTCACCTACGACCTGCCGGAGGACGAGGTGGTGCTGGTGAATGCGCGCGTGGCCGCCCTGGGCCGGCTGTCCGGCGATGCCGGGCGCATGCCCGCCCTGCCGCCTGAGGCCCCCGCCCGTCGTTGCGTCTTTCTCGGTGGCTGGCAGGAGGTTGCCGTCCACAGCTTCGGCGCGCTGGCGGATGGCGCCAGCGTCACCGGCCCCGCCATCGTCGAGAGCGCCACCACCACAATCCTGCTGCTGCCAGGCGACGAGGCCCGGATGGATGGCCGAGGCTGGCTCATGGTAGCCCTGCCGCCAGAAGGAGAAAGCCCATGAAACGCCGCCACCTCGCCCTCCTGCCGCTGGCAGGTGCCGCCCATGCGCAATGGCAGCCCGATCGCGCCATCACCATGATCGTGGCCTTCGCCGCCGGCGGCGGCACCGATGCCGCGGCGCGGCTGATCGCCCGCTTCATGGAGCGTGACCTGGGCCAGTCCGTGGTCGTGCTCAACCGGCCCGGTGCGGGCGGCGAGATCGGCTTTTCCGAACTCGCCCGCGCCCGGCCGGATGGGCTGACCATTGGCTTTATCAACACGCCGCATATCCTCACCCTGCCGATGGAACGCCAGGCGCGGTTCCGGCTCGAGGATTTTTCGCTGATCGGCAATATCGTTGATGATCCGGGCGGGCTTTGGGTTCGCGCCGATAGCGATATCCGCAGCTTTGCCGACCTCATTGCCGCCGCCCGGGCGCGGCCCGAGACGATCAGCTACGGCACCACAGGCGTCGGCTCCGACGATCATCTGGCAGTGCTGGCGCTGGAGCGGGCGACGGGGGCGAAATTCCTCCATGTGCCCTTCGCCGGCAGCGCCCAGGTCAAGCAGAACCTGATCTCCCGCGCCCTCCAACTCGGCAGCATGAATATGTCCGAGGCGGTGAATGATATGCGCCATGGCGTGCTGCGCCCCCTGGCGCAAATGGCCGCCACGCGCTGGGACATGACGCCCCAAGTGCCCACCCTGCGCGAATTGGGCCATGACGTGATCGAGGGCAGCATGCGCGGCATGGCCGCCCCCGCGGGCCTGCCGGCCGAGGTGGTGGCACGCCTGGCAGTTTCGGTCCGCCGCACGGTGGACGACCCGGCTTTCCAGGAGGCCGCGCGCAGCCAGTCCCTGCCGCTGCGCTTTCTCGACCCCGCCGCCTATCTGGCGGAGTTGCAGGCTTTGCGCCTGGGCTATCAGGCGTTGTGGAACCAGCATCCGTGGCGGGAATGACGGAGAATATCCTCTCCATCCAGTCCTGGGTCAGCTACGGCCATGTGGGCAATGCCTCGGCCATGTTCCCGTTGCAGCGGCTGGGTGCCGAGGTCTGGGCGGTGAACACCGTGCAGTTCAGCAACCACCCCGGCTATGGCGCATGGCGCGGCCAGGTGTTTTCTGGCGATCTCGTGCGCGAATGCGTTGCCGGCATTGCGGAGCGGGGCGCGCTGGGGCGCTGTGATGCCGTGCTCTCCGGCTATGTCGGCGGTGCCGATATTGGCGATGCCATTCTCGATGCCGTGGCCCAGGTGAAGGCCGCCAACCCGGCGGCACTTTATTGCTGCGACCCGGTGATCGGCGATGATGGCCGCGGCGTTTATGTCCGCCCCGGCATCGCCGAGTTCTTCCGCGACAGCGCCCTGGCGCTCGCCGATATCGCCACCCCCAACCGCTTTGAGCTGGAATGGCTGACCGGGCGCAGCATTGCCTGCCTGGCCGATGCGAAGGCGGCCATCACCGCACTGCAGGCCCGTGGCCCGCGCTGCGTGCTGCTGACCAGTTTTGAGAGCCAGCCCGGCCATATCGGCATGGTGGCGGCCGAGGGTGGCGGGTTCTGGCATCTGGAAACACCCTTGCTGCCCATTGCCATCAATGGCGCGGGGGATGCGATCTGCGCCTTGTTCCTGCTGCACCGGATGCGCACGGGCAGTGCAGCCGCGGCGCTCACCGCCGCCGCATCCTCGGTATTCGGCCTACTGCGGCGCACGGCGGAGGCCGGCTCGCGGGAGATTTTGACCGTGGCGGCGCAGGAGGAGTTCGTGGCGCCCAGCCGGGTTTTTATGGCCGAAGCGGTTTAGCCAGCAAACCGTCGTATTCGGACAAATTCCCCGGTGTGGCCGCAATACCCCCCGATGATCCGCTGCTGATGCCACGACAACACGCGGAAATCCAGGAATTTTATCCGATCAACTTCACGCCCAGCAGCGCCAGCAGGGTGATCCACAGCGTGCTCCCAACACCCAGCAGCAGCGGGGCCACGCCGCGGGCCTTCAGCGCCTTGAGGTCGGTGGAAAATCCCAGCGCCGCCACACTCGCCGCCAGCATCAGGGGCACAAGGAAGCGGCTGGCCTGCACCGCCTCGGCCGGGACCAGCCCGGTGCTGCCGAGCACCACCAGCCCCAGAAAGCCAAAGGCGAACCATGGCACCGGCGCCTTCACCGCCGCCGCCTCGCCGCCGGCCTGCCGCGCCACCCACCAGCCCAGCGCCAGAACCGCCGGCGCCAGCAGAAACACCCGGGCCAGCTTCATCACCGTGCCGCTCTGTGAGGCCTCGGGCCCGCCGGCCGCAGCCGCACCCACCGCCTGCACCACCTCATGGATCGCAGCGCCCGACCACAGGCCGTATTCGCGCGCCGACAGGCCCAGCGGCCCGGCCAGCACCGGGAAGATCAGCAAGGCTGCCGTGCCGCAGAGCGTGATCACCGCCAGCGCATAGGTCACATCCTCATCGCGCCCGCGCGCCACCTGATTAGCGGCGACAATGGCCGAGGCGCCGCAAATGGCCGTGCCGGTGCCCACCAACTGCGCCAAGGCGCGGTCCACCCCCAGCACCCCGCCGAGCCAGATGGTGAAGGGCAGCGTCGTGGCCACCACCACCACCGCCAGCACCAGCGCCCCTGGCCCCAGGGCCCAGAGCATGCCCAACGTGACTTGCAGGCCCAGCAGCACAATGGCCGCGCGCAGCACCGGCCGCACCGCATAGGCCACGCCGGGCTTCATGCTGGCCGTGGGGCCCATCACCGCCCGCCAGGCGATGCCCAGCACCAGAGCCACCACCACCGGGTTCAGCGCCGCAATCCCGGTTGCATTGCGCACCACAATCGCCACCGCCGCCACCGCAAAGCAAAAGGCCAGGCCCGGCGCCAGCCCGCGCATGCGCTGCATGAAGGGCTGCGGGGCGGTGGTGGCAATAGGGGCGGCCATGCGGAATCCAGCGAAAATGTCAGGCCCCCACACTTCGCCCAAGCCCGCGCGCCGTCAAGTTGCGCGCCACCCCAGGCCCGTCCATGCTCTCCCGACATTTCATCCGGAGCGCCGCATGTTCAAGCCAGCCATGGCCATCCTCGCCCTTCTGTTGCCCGGCATTGCCGCGGCGCAAATGGCCTCACCCGGCCCCACCCTGGCCCAGGTCCGGGCGCGGGATCTGCTGGTGTGTGGCACCTCCACCGGAGCGGCCGGCTTCTCAATGCCCGATAGCCGGGGCGAATATCGCGGCATCGACAATGACGTATGCCGCGCCATCGCCGCCGCCGTGCTGGGCGATGCCGCCAAGGTGCGCTGGGTGCCGCTCACCACCCTGGCCCGCCTGCCGGCGCTGCAATCCGGCCAGATCGACGTGCTGGCCCGCACCGTCACCTGGACGCATGTGCGCGATACCGCCAATGGGCTGAACTTCACCGCCATCAGCTTCTATGACGGCCAGGGCTTCATGCTCCGCCGCAGCCTTGGCGTGACCCGCGCCACACAATTGGCCGGGGCTTCGATTTGCGTCGTGGCCGGCTCGACCAATGAGCTGAACCTGGCCGACTGGGCGCGGACCAACAATATCCAATACTCGCCCGTGGTGTTCGAACAGAATGACGAGGCGCGGCGCAGCTACCTCGCCGGCCGTTGCGATGCCTATTCGACCGATGCCAGCCAACTCGCCGGGCTGCGCGCCAGCTTCCCCAACCCGGCCGAACACGTGATTCTGGACGATATCATCAGCAAGGAACCGCATAGCCCGGTGGTGCGCCATGGCGATGACCAATGGTTCGACATCATCCGCTGGACCTTCTTCGCACTGCTGACGGCCGAGGAGCTGGGCATCACCCAGGCCAATGTGGACAGCTTCCTTACCAGCCAAAACCCAGAAATCCGCCGCCTGCTGGGCATGGCGGGCGACCATGGGCCGATGATGGGGCTGGACCGGCGCTGGGCCTATAACGCCATTCGCGCGGTGGGGAATTATGGCGAGATTTTTGAGCGCAACCTGGGCTCGGGGAGCCCTATCGGGCTGCAGCGCGGGCTGAATGGGCTGTGGACCCGGGGCGGGTTGATGTATGCGCCGCCTATTCGGTGAGGGAAGAAGCCGGGGAGAAGGTATTCTCCCCGGGCCCCTCATCTATTTTTATCTGTCCGCCATCGGCAGGTTCATCCTTCGTATTCTACGTCAGAAGGCGCCGCGATGGCGGCCGCGTCACCCGCCTGTGCCCCGTCTGGTCCGCGGCGGCTTGGGATAGCATTCGCGCGCGGCGGCCGGCCCACCTGCAGGGCGACGCCACGCCATAAAGTAAGGGCCGGACCGGAAGCGTCGCCAACCTTCATCGCGAATATTCAAAACAAAGGTTCTGTTTCCTTCATAGACGAATTCACACGCAAAAATCCATTCATTGTGCACGCGCTGCATGATGACGGCCGGAAGACCATCCCGCGAACCAAACTGAGCCCAGAAAAAAACCAATACTGCCTCAGACTGGCCATCGGAATTAAAATCGACCAAACGGTACCGTAAATGCCGTGATGGATCGAAATTAAATGGCAACTGCCTGCTACCCGCCCTGCCGAGAATGTCGCCCTCGAAGTTTAGAGCCATCTCATCGGCAAACAGATGAGAGGTTTCGCGAAACGCCGAAAGGGCGTCAGCGATGGATGCGGGCATTGTGTGGAGACGCAGCCGGACCTCCTCAGACTTGGCGCTGCGATGCGGCAGCAGTAGGATGGCCAGGAGCATCAGCAAGCAGGTTCTCATCGGAAGCCCGGCGCCGGCAGCGCAACCTGAGAAAAGCGCGTGAGCCGGTCTAGGGTGGCGTTAAAAACGGATAGATCGGTGCGAGAACCCGGAATATTGGCCGGCTTTTGGGACCGGCCCAGCGCTCGGGTGTCCCCGGAACCTCTGGTCAAACCGTATCCATGATCGGGGCGCGAACCGCCTGAGCTTTCCTCCCGGGCGATTTCAGCCCGCCAATCAGCATTCGGCTGGCGCTCCCAGGCGCGCGCGACGGCCCGTCGGTCATGCGCGCGGACGGTGTGGGTCCCGCCATCCTGCTCCCGCCGGGAATAGCTGCGGACATGCACCACAGTCCGTCAGCGCCGCTGTCGCTTTGCCGGCCTGTCGCATCGCGCCGCATGGGGCCAGGTTATCTCTCGGCGAAACCGCGCGCCACCTTTGCGCGCAGCGCGTCACCCTCAGGGCTCCTCTGCCAATATTGCGGGTCTCGGATCAGTTCCCGCAAATCCGTGTGTGACATGGCGATTTCCTCTCATCGCCATTATGCATGCCTTCGACTAAAAAAGAGAGAAAAAACCTATCTGCGCCAAAAAGCCTAGCGTTCGTACAAGATCCTTGCCCTGATCGTCCCCGGCAGCGCCCGCATCTCCTCCAGAATCGCCGCGCCATCGCGCGTCGCCCCGGCATCCACCACCACGTAACCCACCTCGCCATCGGTCTGCAGATACTGCCCGGCGATGTTCACGCCCCGGCTGGCGAAGATGGTGTTGATGCCGGTCAAAATGCCCGGAACATTGCGGTGCACATGCATGAAGCGGGCGCCGGTTGCCTGAATCGGCAGCGCCACCTGGGGGAAATTCACCGCGCCCAGCGTGCTGCCGGTATCGGAATAATCGGCGAGCTTGGCCGCCACCTCCTGGCCGATGCGCGCCTGCGCCTCCTCCGTGCTGCCGCCGATATGCGGTGTGAGAATCACATTATCGATGCCCTGCAGCGGCGTGGTGAAGATATCGCCATTGCGCGCCGGCTCTTCCGGAAAGACATCGACAGCAGCACCGGCAATCCGGCCGTCACGCAGCGCCACGGCCAGGGCATCGAGGTCCACCACCGTGCCGCGGGCATTGTTGATGAAGATCGCGCCGGGCTTCATCTTGGCGATCTCGGCTTCCCCGATCATGCCCTCGGTCGCCTGGGTCTCGGGCACATGCATCGTGACGATGTCGGACCAATGCAGTAACTCATCGATGCTGCCGCAGCGGCTGGCATTGCCCAGCGGCAGCTTGGCCACCACGTCCCAATAGATCACCCGCATGCCAAAACCCTCGGCGAGGACCGAAAGCTGGCTGCCGATATTGCCATAGCCGATAATGCCCAGCGTGCGGCCGCGCACCTCGCGATAGCCCTCGGCACTTTTTGACCAGCCGCCGGCATGGGCTGCGATGCTTTTCGGCACCACGCCGCGCAACAGCATGATGATCTCACCCATCACCAGCTCGGCCACGCTGCGGGTGTTGGAGAAGGGTGCGTTGAATACCACGATGCCACGCTCACGCGCGGCCTTGAGGTCCACTTGGTTGGTGCCGATGCAAAAACAGCCCACCACCACCAGGCGGTCCGCCGCTTCCAGCACCTCGCGCGTCAATTGCGTGCGGCTGCGGATGCCCAGCATGTGAACACCCTTGAGCGCCTCGGTCAGCGCCTCGCCATCCAGCGCCTTGGGCAGGCGGGTGATGGAGGCATAGCCCTGCTCCTCGAGCAGATTGACCGCCGTGTCGTGGATGCCCTCCAGCAGCAGGATCTTGATCCGGCCTTTCGGCAGGGAGAAATTTTCGCTCATGTGTTGGCCAGCTCCGCCAGGACCTGCGCGAGCACTCTTGTGCCGGCGGCCAGTTGATCGGGGGCGGAATACTCCGCCGGATTATGCGACACACCGCCGCGGCAGGGCACGAAAATCATCCCCGCCGGGCAGAGCGGTACCATGAATTGCGCATCATGGAAGGCGCCCGAGGGCATGCGCAGCGCGCCCAGCCCCTGGGCCAGGGCTGCACGCTCCACCGCATCGACCACCGCCGGGCCGAAATCGGTGGGCATGGCGTTGAAACGCTCATACACCACCGCCGTGCAATGCTGCAGGGCGGAATGGATCACCCCTTCGATCGCATTGCCACGCGCCAGCACCACGGCGGCGTCAGGGTGGCGGAAATCGATGGAAAACCGCACCAGATCGGCCACCGAATTGGAGCTGTTGGGGAAGACCTCCATCCGCGCCACGGTGAAGCGCAGCACATCGGTGGGGTCGCGCATCAACTGGTTCAGCGCCGTGATGGCGCGGATGGCGTCCTGCATCGCATCCTGGCGCATCGAGACCGGCGTGGTGCCGGCATGGTCGGAGCGGCCATGAATCTCCACGCTGAACCAGCGGCTGCCCTGAATGCCGGTCACCACACCAATGTCGAGGTTGCGGGTCTCCAGGATCGGGCCCTGCTCGATATGCGCCTCGATATAGGCATGCGGGGCTGGGCCCTCGACCACACCCAGCGGGCGGCGGGCGATATCGGCCTCTAGGGCCATATGCTCGGCCAGGGCATCGCCAAACCGCACGCCCTTGGTGTCCTCGATCGCATCCCAAGTGTCCGGCCCGGCGAAACCGGCATAGGCCATGGAACCCATGCAGCCAGGGGCGAAACGGCCGCCCTCCTCATTGGTCCAGGCCACCACCTCGATGGGCCGGCGGGTGGAGATGCCGGCCTCACGCAGGGCCTGCACCGCCTCCAGCCCGGCAATCACCCCGTAAATGCCATCGAAGCGGCCACCCTTGGGCTGGCTGTCCATGTGGCTGCCGGTCAGGACCGGTGCGAGGCCGGGCTCAGAGCCCTCATGCCGCAGGAACAGATTGCCCAGCCGGTCCACACTGGCGCTCAGCCCCAAAGCCTCGCCCCAGGCGATGAGCATGCGGCGCGATTCACGGTCCAGCGGCGTCAGGCAGGCGCGGTTCACCCCGTCGCCCGGAATGGCACCCAGCTTGGCCATCTCCATCAGCCGGTCCCACTGCCTGGCCTCACTCACCGCCGCCACCAGGTTGGGCGCTACCATCTCCGCCATCTCAGTCCTTGCTCCTGCCAATGCGACGGCTTTGCGGGCCGTGGGACATGGCACGCCCGGTTGCCCGTCAGGGGGCTCTGCCCCCCGACACCCCCCGCAAAGGGCCGAAAGGCCCTTTGATCCCAATGAGTCTATCGGTGGGTTGGGAGGGGGCTATGCGGTCGCTTTTCGGCTAGACCACCTCTATGCCCCCTCCCCAACCACCGATCACCCGGTGTCCAGAGGCCTTTCGGCCTTTGGTGGGGGGTGCAGGGGGGCAAAGCCCCCTTGCGGGCAGCTCGCGCCGCCAGTTCCTGCCAGCCTGTAAGCCCCCGCATGGGCAGGATCAAGGCTTGCGATGTCATGGCGTTTGCTGGGATGTTGCACTGCAATGTGAGGGCGTGGCGGATGGGTTTGTCGATGCATATTCTGGACACGGCGCAGGGTTGTCCTGGCCGGGGCATCGCGTTTGCGTTGTTCCGCCTGCATGAGGATGGCCGGCGGGAGCAATTGCGGGCCGGTGTCACCAATGATGATGGCCGCACGGATGGCTGGTTGCTGGCGCAGGACGAGCTGCGGCTGGGCCGCTATGAGATGCTGTATCAGATCGGCACCTATTTTCGTGCTGCGGGTTTCCCCCTCGCCGAGCCGCCTTTCATCGACGAGGTCTGCCTGCGCTTCAGCATTGCCGATGCGGCGGCGCATTATCATGTGCCGCTGCTGGTCTCGCCCTATGGCTACACCACGTATCGGGGCAGCTGATGGACACCGCCTATCTCGCCGAATGGGCCAATTTGCTGCTGCGCTGGCTGCATCTCATCACCGGCATGGCCTGGATTGGTGCCAGCTTTTATTTCATGGGGCTCGACCAATCGCTCAAGCCCGCCAAGGACGGCAATCCGCTGATCCGCGGCGAGCAATGGGCGGTGCATGGTGGTGGCTTCTACCACAAGCAAAAGTTCATCGCCGGCCCCGAGAAGCTGCCCGAGAAGCTGCATTGGTCGAAATGGGAGGCGTATTGGACCTGGATGAGCGGGTTTTCGCTCTTTGTCCTGATGTATTGGGGCCAGGCCAGCACCTATCTTATTGATCCCGACGTGGCCGATCTGGCGCCATGGGAGGCGATTGCCATTTCCATAGCCCTGCTGGTTGCGGCATGGGCGGTGTATGATGTGATTTGCCGCACGCCCTTGGGCGATGATGGCATGGCCATGGCCATTATCGGCATATTGGGTTTGGCGCTGACGGCTTACGTCACCACCCGTATTTTTTCCGGCCGCGGCGCCTATCTGCAGGTGGGGGCGATGATCGGCACCATCATGGCCGCCAATGTGTTGATGGTGATCATGCCCGGCCAGCGGAAGATGGTGGCGGCGGTGGCCAATGGCACCGCCATCGACCCCAAATGGGGCGGCATGGGCAAGCAGCGCAGCATCCATAACAACTACACCACGCTGCCCGTCATCTTCCTGATGATCAGCCCGCACTACCCGATGTTCTGGCAGCATGAGAAAGCCTGGCTCTTGCTGGTGGCCATGGCACTGGCCGGGGCGCTTGTGCGGCAATTCTTCAATCTGCGGCATCAGGGCATCCAGGTCTATGATTTCTGGCTGGCCGGCGGGGTTGTGGTGGTGCTGGTGGCGGTTTTCATCGCGCCGCCGCATGTTGCGCCCCCGGCGCGGGGCGAGGCGCCGACCTTTGCCGAGGTGCAAACCATCATGAGCCAGCGTTGCATGGAATGCCATCAGCCCCGGCCTACCAACCCCGCCTTTGCCGCGCCGCCCAAGGGCGTGGTGCTGCATACCCCCTCCCACATCCAGCGCCAGGCGCAGGCCTGGGTGACGCAGGTGCGCAGCGAGGCCATGCCGCCCAATAATGCCACTGGTCTGACAGCGGAGGAGCGTGGCCGTTTGCTGGCCTGGGTGGCGGCGGGCGCGCGGCGGGATTAACCGCGCCCCCCCGGCCATGCTTGCCACCCGCCGGTGAAACGGCGAGGCTCGCCGCCGAGGGAAGAATTTTCATGGCAAAGGCCTGTCGTCACATTGGCGCAAGCGCCCGGCCCGAAGGCTGGGCATGGCGCTGATCCAATATATCAACCGTGTGCAATTCGGCGCCGGCGCGCTGGCGGAATTGCCAGCGGAACTGGCGCTGGCCGGCATCACCCGCCCGCTGGTGGTGACCGATGCCGGCGTGGTGGCGGCTGGCTTATTGGCGCGTCTGCTGGCGCTGCTGCCCTCCGGTGTGGCGGTGCATGCCGCTGTGCCGCCCAACCCGAATGAGGCTGCCGTGCGGGAAGCCACCGCAGCCTATCGCGCCGGTGGCTGCGATGGGGTGGTGGGGCTGGGCGGTGGCTCACCGCTTGATCTCGCCAAGGCGGTGGCGCTCTCCGCCACGCATGATGCCACGCAGCTCGCGCGCTATGCCGTGGTGGAGGGTGGGTTGGGCCGGATCACCGCCGCCGCCGCGCCGGTCATCGCCGTGCCCACCACCGCGGGCACTGGCAGTGAGGTCAGCCGTGGCGCGCTGATCGTGATGGCGGATGGCCGCAAGCTCTCCATCGGCTCGCCGCATCTCATCCCGCGCGCGGCGATTTGCGACCCGGAACTGACACTCGGCCTGCCGCCGGGCCTGACCGCCGCCACCGGGATGGACGCCATGGCGCATTGCATTGAGACGCTGTGCTCACCGCGCTTCAATCCGGTGGCCGATGCCATAGCGCGGGATGGGCTGCGCCGCGCCTGGGCCGCCCTGCCCCGTGCGGTGGAAGATGGCAGCGATGCAGATGCGCGGCGGGAGATGATGCTGGCCTCGATGATGGGCGCGCTGGCCTTCCCCAAGGGGCTGGGGGCGGTGCATGCGCTCTCCCACGCGCTGGGGGCCTTGGCGGTGAGCCCGCATCACGGCACGCTGAATGCGCTGCTGCTGCCTGGTGTGCTGCGCTTCAATGCCCCGGTGCTGGGGGCGGTGTTGCCGGTGCTGGCCGAGGCCATGGGCCTGCCCCCGGGCGCCGATGTGGCCGCGCTGGCCGATGCCATTGCCGCGCTGAATCACAGGCTGGGCCTGCCCCCGGGCCTGGCTGCCATGGGCATCACCGAGGCTGATCTGGCCCCCGCCGCCGCCGCCGCCCTGCGCGACCACCACCACCTGACCAACCCCCGGACGGCGCGCGAGGATGATTACCGCGCCATCCTCCATTCCGCCTTTTACGGAACCGCATCATGACCGCCGAGACCATGTTCGAGAAAATCTGGAACCGCCACCGCGTGCTGGAGCGCGAGGACGGCCAGACCCTGCTCTATGTTGACCGCCATCTGGTGCATGACGGCTCTGCTCCCGCCTTCGAGATGCTGCGCGACCGTGGCCTGAAGCCGCGCGCGCCCGAGCGCATCTTCGCCACCCCCGACCATTACGTGCCGACCGACACGCGCGATGTCGCCGCCATCGAGAATGATGAATATCGCGGCATGGTGGAAAGCCTGGAGCAGAATGCGGCCGAGGGCGGTTTTGCGCTGTTCGGCCTGAAGGATGGCCGCCAGGGCATTGTGCATGTGGTGGGGCCGGAGGCGGGGCTGACCCAGCCCGGCATGCTGCTGGTATGCGGTGACAGCCACACCTCCACCCATGGCGCGCTGGGCGCGCTGGCCTTCGGCATTGGCATGACCGAGGTGGCGCATGCGCTGGGCAGCCAGACATTATGGCAGCGCAAGCCCAAGACCCTGCGCATCACGGTGGATGGCGCATTGGCCCCGGGCGTGACGGCCAAGGATGTGATCCTGCACATCATTGCCAGCATTGGTGCGGCGGGTGCCACCGGCTATGTCATTGAATATGCCGGCAGCGCCATTCGTGGCCTGTCGATGGAAGGCCGGCTGACGCTGTGTAACATGTCCATTGAGGCCGGTGGCCGTGCTGGCATGGTGGCGCCCGATGAGACCACCTTCGCCTATCTCCAGGGCCGCGAATACGCGCCCAAAGGCGCTGACTGGGACCGCGCGGTGGAGCGCTGGCGGGCGCTGGCCAGTGATGCCGATGCGGTGTTCGACCGTGAGGTGGTGCTGGACGGTAATGCCATCGCGCCGATGGTGACCTGGGGCAATAGCCCCGAGGATGCGCTGCCGGTGGATGCCATGCTGCCCGACCCCGAAGCCGCGCCCGACCCGGCGCGGCGCGCCGCCATGCAGGCCGCCTTTGCCTATATGGGCCTCACGCCCGGCGCGGCGCTGACCAGCCTGGGGGTGGACCGCGTCTTTATCGGCTCCTGCACCAATGGCCGGATCGAGGATATGCGCGCGGCTGCCGCCATCGCCCGCGGCCGCCGCGTGGCCGAGGGGGTGACGGCCTGGGTCGTGCCCGGCTCGGCCCCGGTGAAGCGCCAGGCCGAGGCCGAGGGGCTGGACCAGATTTTTCTCGCCGCCGGTTTTGAATGGCGCGAGGCCGGATGCTCGATGTGCCTGGGCACCAATGGCGAGATCGGCACACCGGGGCAACGCATCGCCGCCACCTCCAACCGCAATTTCCGCGGCCGGCAGGGCCCGGGCGTGCGGACCCATTTGATGAGCCCGGCCATGGCGGCGGCGGCGGCGGTGGCCGGCCATATCACCGATATTCGCGCTTTGGAGGGCTGAGACGATGGACGCTTTTTCGACCCTGACCTCGAACGCTGTGCCCTTCGCGCGCGACAATATCGACACCGACCAGATTCTGCCCGCGCGCTACCTCGCCCGCCCGCGCAACGACAATCACGGCGAATACCTGTTCCGTGACCTGCGGCAGGCGACGGATTTCCCGCTGAACCGGCCGGAATGGCAGGCGGCGCGCATCGTGCTGGGCGGGCGCAATTTTGCCTGCGGCTCCTCGCGCGAAAACGCGGTCTGGGCGCTGTATGACCATGGCGTGCGGGCGGTGATCGCGCCCTCCTATGGCGATATCTTCGCCACCAATTCGGTGAAGAACGGGCTGCTGCCCGTGGTGCTGCCCGAGGCGGTGGTGCAGAGCCTGATTGCCGCAACCGAGGCCGACCCGAATGCGCAGATCACCGTGGACCTGCCCAGCCAGACTGTGACCGGCCCGGATGGCGCCGTGCATCATTTCGAGATTGACCCCTTCAACAAGCGCTGCCTGCTGGAAGCGTTGGATGAACTGGCCTTTACCCTGACCCATGCCGAAGATATCGCCGCGTTCGAACGGCGTATCGGGCGGGAAAATTTTTAAACGGAGGAACGAAGATGCGGATATCGAGAAGAGCATTCCTGGCCGCGCCGCTGCTCGCGGCCCCGGCGCTGGGGCAAAGCGAATGGCCCAATCGCCCAATTCGCTGGATCGTGGCCTTTGCTGCCGGCGGCGCGGCCGATACTGCCGCGCGGTCGATCGCCGCCGATATGCAGGAGGCGCTGGGCCAGAACATCGTCATTGAGAACCGCACCGGCGGCAATGCCGTGGTCGCGGCCTCGGCCACGCTGCAATCGCCCGCTGATGGCTATACCTTCCTGGTCGATGCGGCGAACCAACTGACCAACCCGCTGCTGATGCGCGACCTTCCCTTCGACTATCTCACCGCGTTTAGGCCGGTCACCCAGATCAGTTCCTTCCCGCAGGTGATCGCGGTGAAGCAGGATTTTCCGGCGCGCAACCTGGCGGAATTCGTGGCCCATGCCCGCGCCCATCCGGGTACCATCAGCGTGGGCACACCGCCGGCGGCGGGGATGGCGCATATCGCTCTTGCCGCCTTTGAGAAGGCAGCGGGCATTCGCCTGGTGCATGCCGCCTATCGCGGCGGTGCGGATGCGGCGCGGGACATCATGTCGGGCAGCATTGATGCGGTGCTGATCACCACCTCATCGGTCCGCCCTCCGGTGGGGGCTGGCAAGGCCAGGATATTGGCGGTGACCAGCCTGGCCCGCATTCCCTCGCTGCCCGATGTGCCGACCATCGCCGAATTGGGCTATCCTGGCTTCGATGTGAATGACTGGAACGGGCTTTTCGCCGCCCAGGCCGTGCCCGCGCCCATCGTGGCCCGGATGGCGGCGGTGGCTGCGGTCTCGGCCCGCTCGGCCGCGGTGCGGGCTCGGATGGACCCGGCGGGTGCCATCATGATCGGCAATTCACCGCAGGAATTCGCCAATTGGCTGACGGCGCAGCGCAGTAATGCCGCTGAGGTGATCCGCAGCGCCGGCATTACGCTGGGCTAGGCTCAGGACCTATTAAAAAGCTTGCGGCGCGGACGGAGGGTTGATT